>NZ_JBEPEL010000083.1:0-29566 GCF_040300825.1 Streptomyces sp. NPDC000229 | reverse complement strand
AGGCGGAGCGCCTGGCCGACATCCCCGTCGGAGACCGGCCCTCCCTCGCCCTGGTGCCGTTCCGGCAGCTGCGGGAGCGGGGTTTCGACGTGCTGGCGGGCGCCCTGCTGTACGACGGGCCCGGCTACCCGTACCTGGTGCGGGGCGCCGGGCAGGTGGCGGGCGACCTGATCAGCGCCGCGCCGGGGCGGTACGAGGAACTCCTCGCCGTCCTGGACCTCCTGGAGGACGGGTACGAGCGGGAGGTGTGCGAGGTGGTGCGCACCCGGGACGGGGCGAGCACCCGGGCCTGGGTGTACGTCGCCACGCGGGCCGTGCGGCTGGGGGAGCCGATCGCGGGCGGGGACTGGCTCAGCCGCCGGCCGCTTCGGGAAGCACGGCTTCCGGGCGCACCGCTTCCAGGCGCACCGCGCACACCTTGAACTCGGGCATCCGGGACGTCGGGTCGAGCGCCGGGTTGGTGAGCGTGTTCGCCCGGCCCTCCCCGGCCCAGTGGAACGGCATGAACACCGTGTCCGGCCGGATGCCCGTGGTGATCCGCGCGGGCGCCACCGCCCGCCCCCGCCGCGAGACGACCGCCACCGGCTCGCCCTCGGCGACCCCCAGCCGGTCGGCCAGCCGCGGGTGCAGCTCCACGAACGGGCCGGGCGCCGCGGCGTTCAGCTCGGCGACGCGCCGGGTCTGGGCGCCCGACTGGTACTGGGACACCACCCGCCCGGTCGTCAGCACCACCGGGTACTCCTCGTCCGTCTCCTCGGCCGCCGCCCGGTGCGTGACGGGCACGAACCGCGCCCGCCCGTCCGGTGTCGCGAACCGGTCCAGGAACAGCCGGGGCGTGCCGGGGTGGTCGGGCTCGGGGCACGGCCAGAAGACGCCGTCCTCCTCCGCGATACGGCGGTAGCTGATGCCCGCGTAGTCGGCGGGCCCGCCGGCCGAGGCGCGGCGCAGCTCCTCGAAGACCTCCTCCGGGTCGGTGGGGAAGCCCTTCTCCCACCCGAGCAGCCCGGCGAGGGCGTGCATCACCTCCAGGTCGCTGCGTACGCCCTCGGGCGGGTCGACGGCCCGGCGGCGCAGCAGGACGCGGCCCTCCAGGTTGGTGAGGGTGCCGGTCTCCTCCGCCCACTGGGTGACGGGCAGGACGACGTCGGCGAGCGCGGCCGTCTCCGACAGCACCACGTCCGCCACGGCCAGGAAGTCCAGGGACTCGATCCGCTCCTGGATGTGCGCGGCGCGGGGTGCCGAGACGACCGGGTTGGACCCCATGAGCAACAGGGCCTTGATGTCGGTGCCGAGCGCGTCGAGCAGCTCGTAGGCGCTGCGCCCCGGCCCCGGGAGGGTGTCGGGGTCGACGCCCCAGACACCGGCGACGTGGTCGCGGGCGGCGGGGTCGTCGAGCTTGCGGTAGCCGGGCAGCTGGTCGGCCTTCTGCCCGTGCTCGCGCCCGCCCTGCCCGTTGCCCTGTCCGGTGAGGCAGCCGTAGCCGGACAGCGGGCGGCCGGCGCGGCCGGTGGCCAGGCACAGGTTGATCCAGGCGCCGACGGTGTCGGTGCCCTTGGACTGCTGCTCGGGACCGCGCGCGGTCAGCACCATCGCGTCGGGCGTGTCGCAGAACATCGCCACCGCCTCGCGCAGTTGCGGCACGGGTACGCCGGTGATGCGCTCGACCAGCGCGGGCCAGTGGGACATGGCGGCGGCGCGGGCACCGGCCCAGCCCGTCGTACGGCTCTCGATGAACTCCTCGTCCGTCCGTCCCTCCGCCACGACCAGGTGCAGCAGCCCGAGGGCGAGCGCCAGGTCGGTACCGGGGCGGGGCGCGAGGTGGAGGTCGGCCTGCTCGGCGGTACGGGTGCGGCGCGGGTCGACGACGATGAGCCTGCCGCCGTTCTCCTTCAGCTCGGTCAGGTAGCGCAGCGCCGGGGGCATGGTCTCGGCCAGGTTCGACCCCACGAGGATCACGCAGCCGGTGCGCGGGATGTCCTCCAGCGGGAACGGCAGCCCCCGGTCGAGCCCGAAGGCCCGCTGGTGGGCGGCGGCGGCGGACGACATGCAGAACCGGCCGTTGTAGTCGATCTGCGAGGTGCCCAGCACCAGCCGGGCGAACTTGCCCAGCGTGTACGCCTTCTCGTTGGTCAGCCCGCCGCCCCCGAACACCCCGACGGCGTCGGGCCCGTGCTTCTCCCCGGTGCCGCGCAGCCCGTCGGCGACGGCACGCAGGGCCTCCTCCCAGGTGGCCGGTTCGAGCCTGCCTGTGGCGGGGCGTCGGACCAGGGGCCCCTCCAGCCTGACCCGGGAGGAGAGCACTGCGGGTGCGGTACGTCCCTTGCCGCACAGGGCTCCCCGGTTGACGGGGAAGTCCGTACGCTCCACCACCTCGACGCCGTCGCCGGCGGGCTTGAGGTTCATCCCGCACTGCAGGGCGCAGTACGGGCAGTGCGTGGGGATGGTGGCGGTGAGCATGCCCCCGAGCATGCGACGCGCGTGTTACGGCCACCGACACGGCGCATTACAGACCCGGTACGGCCGGCTCCGCCCCCACCGGCGCCGCCGGTGAGGCGCGTCAGCGTCCCAGTGCCTCCGTCACGCCCTTCTCCTGGCGGCCCAGGAACCTCGGATCCGGTTTCAGCGCCGCGTCCAGGGCCGCCTTGTGCGCCGCCGCCAGTTCCCGCGCCCCGCCGTAGTACCAGACCGAGTCGCGTGGTTCGTCGACCCCGACCCCGTACGCGTCGATGCCCGCCGCCCGGCAGAGCGCGACCGCCCGGCGGATGTGGAAGCCCTGGGTGACCAGCACGGCCTGGTCCACACCGAAGATCTTCTTGGCGCGGACGCACGAGTCCCAGGTGTCGAAGCCCGCGAAGTCGCTGACGATCCGCCCGTCCGGTACGCCCCGCTCCCTGAGGTAGCCGCGCATGGCGTCGGGCTCGTCGTACTCGACGCGGCTGTTGTCCCCGGTGACCAGGACGACCTTGACCTTGCCGTCCCGGTAGAGCGCGGCGGCGGTGTCGAGCCGGTGCGCCAGGTACGGCGTCGGGCGGCCCTTCCACAGGCCGGCCCCGAAGACTACGGCGACGTCCCGGGCGGGAACGTCCGCCGTCGTCCGCAGCCGGCTGTCGGCGACGGCGTGCATCCAGGTCGCGGGCGCGAGCGCCAGGACGCACGCGAGCACGGTGCCCTGCACCAGCCGCCGCTGCCCGCGCCGGCTCACCGGCCACTTCAGCCGCCGTATGCCTCTCATGGACCGAACCCCCTTGTCGACGTCCCGCACGCCACCCCCGCCGCCTGTTCCGACGCGGCAGCGGCCCGCCGGGTTCAGTGCGGTACGTGTGATCTCGACTGCGGCCGGCCGTACAGGAGGGTGGCGAGCCCCGCCCCCAGCAGCCCGCCGAGGAGCTGGGCGGCGATGAAGCCCGGCATCGAGGCGGGCGCGATGCCGGTGAACGAGTCGGTGAGGGAGCGGCCGACCGTCGCGGCCGGGTTGGCGAACGAACCGGACGAGGTGAACCAGATCGCGGCGGCGATGTACGCGGCGACCGCCACCGGCGCGAGCTGGGCGCGCCCGATGCGGTCCAGGCCCTGGATGAGCAGCACCAGACCGGCCGTGGCGACGGTCTCGCCGAGCAGGAGGTGGCCGTCGGAGCGCATCTGCGTGGACCAACTGACGGGTGCCCGGCCGAACATGGCCCCCGCGAGCAGGGCGCCCGCGACCGCCCCGGCCAGCTGCGCGGTGATGTAGAGGGCGGCCTCCCGGCCGGTCAGGCCGTCGTGGGAACGCCGTCCGGTCCACCAGACGCAGAGGGTGACGACCGGGTTGAGGTGGGCTCCGGAGACCGGGGCGAACAGGGCGATGAGCAGCCCGAGCCCGATCGCCGAGGCCAGTGAGTTGGCCAGGAGCTGTACCCCGACGTCATGGCTGAGGCCGGTGGCCTGGATGCCCGAACCGATGATGACCGCCACGAGTGCCCCGGTACCGACGAGTTCCGCGACGGCGCGGCGTGGCAGCGCCCGCTGCGTACCACCCATGAGACCCCCACTTCCTGTGTGCGGAAAATATGTTCCGCGTTTCGAAAAGAATGTAGCGGGTAAAAGAGATCGTTCTCTGCCCCGCGTCCTGGCACGATGTCCCGCGTGACGACATCCGGCCCCTGGGCCCGGGCAGCCGCCCGCAACAACGCCGAGTGGTGTGACGCCATGTGCCGCGCCCACGGCCTCGGTCCCGGCACCTTCGGCGACGTCGCCTGGACCCACCCGCGCCGCACGCCGCCGTACTACCCCGACGCCGTCACCCTCGTGCCCGACGCTGCTTCGCACGAGGTGCTCGACGGCATCGACCGGAGCGTGCCCGGCTGTTCCGTGAAGGACAGCTTCGCCACCCTCGACCTCGCCGGCCACGGCTTCGAGCCGCTCTTCGACGCCCGGTGGATCCACCGCCCCGCCGGCACACCTGCCCCGCAGCCCGAGGACGCCGCCCCCTGGGAGCCCGTCCGGACCGCCGCCGAACTCGCCGCCTGGGAAACCGCCTGGAGCGACGGCGCGCCCATGGACCTCTTCCGCCCCGCGCTCCTGGCCGACCCGGCGACCACCGTCCTCGCCGGCCGCGCGCCGAACGGCCGCATCGTCGCCGGGGCGGTCCTCACCCACAGCACCGCCCCCGACGTCGTGGGCGTCTCCAACCTCTTCGGCACCGGCACCGGCACCGGCACCGGCACCGGCACCGGCACCGGCGCCGATCCCTGGCCCGGGTGCCTCGCCGCGACCACCCGCCTGCACCCCGGCACCCCGGTCGTCGGATACGAGCACGGCGACGACCTGGCGGCCGCCCTGCGCCACGGCTTCACGGCGACCGGCACGCTCCGCATCTGGGCCCCGGCCGGCTGACGCCCTCCCCGCGCGGCCCGTGAGCCCGTGGAAAACACCCGTCACCCACGCGCAACGCCCTGGCAACACCTGCCCGTCACCATCGGTTCATGACGGAGCCGGCCCACCCCCACGAGCCCCATCCCCACGCGCCCCAGCCCCTCGACAGCACCGCCCAGCTGCTCACCCGCGTCACCGCACAGCTCGGCACCCGGCTGACCCATCTCCACCTCGACGGAACGGACGGACCGCGCAGGCCCATGAGCACACCCCACCCGCCCACCCTCGTCGCCGTCGCCCACGGCAGCCGCGACCCCCGCGCGCCGGCCACCGTGAACGCCCTCCTCGACCGGGTCCGCGAACTACGGCCGGGCCTGCCCGTACGACTCGGCCACATCGAGCTGAACACCCCCCTGCTCGACCACACCCTCGCCGACCTCCCGCCCGGCGACGCCGTCCTCGTACCCCTCCTCCTCAGCCGCGGCTACCACGTCAAGCACGACCTGCCCGGCGCCGCCGCCAGCGCACCCCACCTGCGCGTGCGCGTCGCCGCCCCGCTCGGCCCCCACCCCCTGCTCGTCGAAGCGCTCCACGACCGGCTCACCGAAGCCGGCTGGCACACCGCCCGCGGCACCGGGGTCGTCCTCGCCGCCGCCGGATCCCGCGACCCCGACTCCGCCGCCGACACCCGCCGCACCGCCCGGCTGCTCAGCGAACGCCTCGGCGGCGTGCCCGTCGTCCCCGCGTACGCCTCCGCCGCCTCGCCCACCGTCCCCGAAGCCGTCCGCGCCCTCACCGCCCGAGGCCGCCACCGCATAGCCGTGGCCTCCTACTTCACCGCCCCCGGCCTGTTCGCCACCCGCAGCGCGGCAACCGCGCCCTGGATCGCTGCCGCCCCCCTCGGCCCGCACCCCGCGCTCGCCCGTCTCCTCCTCCACCGCTACGACCAGGCCCTGACCACGGCGGCGGTCCCGGCCGATTCCCCCCAACTGGTCTCCGCCTGACCGGTTCACCGTCAGTCCCTGCGGTTACCTTCAGTGCATGAACGGCATGGAAGGCATGAACGGCAAGGACGGCCAGGACGACAAGAACGGCACGTACGACGAGAAGGCCACCGCGCGCTGGGCCCCCGAGCCCGACAAGCGACCGGGCCGCACCGCGTTCCAGCGGGACCGCGCACGCGTCCTGCACTCGGGCGCGCTGCGCCGCCTGGCCGGCAAGACCCAGGTCGTCACCCCCGGCTCCCGCAGCCACGCCTGGGACCCGAGCCCACGCACCCGGCTCACCCACTCCCTGGAGTGCGCCCAGGTCGGCCGTGAGCTCGGCGCCGCCCTCGGCTGCGACCCCGACCTCGTCGAGGCCGCCTGCCTCTCGCACGACATGGGCCACCCGCCCTTCGGGCACAACGGCGAACAGGCACTCAACGACTTCGCCAAGGACTGCGGCGGCTTCGAGGGCAACGCCCAGTCACTGCGCCTGCTCACCCGTATCGAACCCAAGCGGTTCGTCCACATCGACGCGACCGACGAGGTCATCAGCGTCGGCCTCAACCTCACCCGCGCCACCCTCGACGCCGCCACCAAATACCCCTGGCCACGCGGTGGACACCCCACCGACCCCGACTCGCCCAAGTTCGGGGTGTACGAGGACGACCTGCCGGTCTTCGCCTGGGTGCGGGAGGGCGCCCCCGAGCACGGGCGCTGCTTCGAGGCGCAGGTCATGGACTGGTCCGACGACGTCGCCTACTCGGTGCACGACTTCGAGGACGGACTGCACGCCGGGCACATCGACCCCGACCTCCTCGTCGCCGAACCGGAGCGCGCCGACATCTGGCGCGTCGCCATCGGCCGGTACGTCCCCGCCGGCACCGACCCGCAGGAGCTCGCCGACGCCCTCGACCGGCTCATGGAGCAGGAATGGTGGCCGCACGGCTACGACGGCACCGCCATCGCCCAGGCCCGCCTGAAGGACGCCACCAGCCAGCTCATCGGCCGCTTCTGCCTCGCGGCCGAGGCCGCCACCCGCCAGGCGTACGGCACGGGCCGCCTCACCCGGTACGCCGCCGAACTGGTCGTACCGCGCGAGACCCGCAACGAGTGCGCGGTGCTCAAAGCGGTCGCCGACCGGTACGTGATGCAGCGTGCCGAGCAGGAGGCGCTCCGGGCCGACCAGCGCATCGTGCTCGCCGAGCTGGCCGAGGCGCTGACGGCCCGCGCACCCGAGGGTCTGGACCCCCAGTTCCACGCCCTGTTCCACACCGCGCCCGACGACCGGGCCCGCAAGCGGGTGATCGTCGACCAGATCGCCTCGCTCACCGACGCCTCCGCCCGCACCCTGCACGCCCGCCTGACGAGCCGCCGCTGAGGCCGCGTTTCCCGGGGGCGTCCTCTTCCGACATCACGCTCCGTACGGGACGCTGCTGAGGGACGGCGGCGTAGCGTGACAATCCCGGAAACCACCAGGAGGCAACAAGTGGTCGACGCAGATCAGACCTTCGTCATCGTCGGCGGGGGACTGGCCGGGGCCAAGGCGGCGGAAACACTCCGCACCGAAGGGTTCACCGGCCGCGTGATCCTCATCGGTGACGAGGTCGACCCGCCTTACGAACGCCCGCCCCTGTCCAAGGGCTACCTCCTGGGCAAGGAGCCGCGCGAGCGTGTCTTCGTCCACGAGTCCGCCTGGTACGCGGAGCACGACATCGAGCTCCACCTCGGCCAGCCGGTCACCGCCGTCGACCGTGCCGCCAAGACGGTACGCCTCGGCGACGGCACCACCATCCGCTACGACAAGCTGCTGCTGGCCACCGGTTCCGAGCCGCGCCGCCTCGACGTCCCCGGCACCGACCTCGCCGGCGTCCACCACCTGCGCCGCCTCGCGGGCGCCGACCTGCTCCAGGGAACCCTCGCCGCCCTCGGCCGTGACAACGGCCACCTGGTCATCGCCGGAGCCGGCTGGATCGGCCTGGAGGTCGCCGCCGCCGCGCGCGGATACGGCGCCGAGGTCACCGTCGTCGAAGCGGCCCCCACCCCCCTCCACCAGGTCATCGGCCCCGAGCTCGGCCAGCTCTTCACCGACCTGCACGCCGGGCACGGCGTCCGTTTCCGGTTCGGCACCCGCCTCACGGAGATCGTCGGCCAGGACGGCATGGTGCTGGCCGCCCGCACCGAGGGCGGCGACGAGCACCCCGCCCACGCCGTGCTCGTCGCGGTCGGCGCCGCCCCCTGCACCGCCCTCGCCGAGAACGCCGGCCTCGCCCTGGTCGACCGCGCCCACGGCGGCGGCATCGCCGTCGACGCGTCGCTGCGCACCTCCGACCCGGACATCTTCGCGGCCGGAGACGTGGCCGCCGCCGAGCACCCGCTGCTCCACACCCGGCTGCGCGTCGAACACTGGGCCAACGCCCTCCATGGCGGCCCCGCAGCCGCCCGCGCCATGCTCGGCCGGGACGTCAGCCACGACCGGGTCCCGTACTTCTACTCCGACCAGTACGACCTGGGCATGGAGTACAGCGGCTGGGCACCGCCGGGCACGTACGACCAGGTGGTGCTCCGCGGCGACGTGGGCAAGCGGGAGTTCATCGCCTTCTGGCTGAAGGACCGCCGCGTGCTGGCCGGGATGAACGTGAATGTGTGGGACGTCACATCGGACATCCAAGAGCTCATCCGTTCCGGTGCGCCCGTGGACCCCGAGGCCCTCTCCGACCCCTCCACCCCGCTGACGGCAGTCCTACCCCGCCCGTAGGCCCCGTTCCCCGCCGGACGAGCGCCGAAGCCCCCGTAAGATTTACGCGTGGCAGGCGGCAGGATCAACGATGACGACGTGAAGGCGGTACGGGACGCGGTCCCGATCGACGCCGTCGTGTCCGAGTACCTCCAGCTGCGCAGCGCCGGCGGCGGCAACCTCAAGGGCCTGTGCCCCTTCCACGACGAGAAGTCCCCCTCCTTCCAGGTGAGCCCCAGCAAGGGTCTCTTCCACTGCTTCGGCTGCCAGGAAGGCGGGGACACCATCGCCTTCGTGATGAAGATCGACCACCTCTCCTTCTCGGAGACGGTCGAGCGCCTCGCCGCCAAGGCGGGCATCACCCTGCGGTACGAGGAGGGCGGGTACAACCCCGGCCACCAGCGCGGCGAGCGGATCAGGCTGATCGAGGCCCACAAGGCCGCCGCCCAGTTCTACGTCGAACAACTGGACAGCGCCGAGGCCGAGATCGGGCGGAAGTTCCTCGCCGAACGCGGCTTCGACCAGGCCGCCGCCCAGCACTTCGGCGTCGGCTACAGCCCGGCCGGCTGGGACCACCTCACCCGCTACCTGCGCGGCAAGGGCTTCACCGACAAGGAGCTGCTCCTCTCCGGGCTCGCCCAGGAGAGCCGCCGCAACCCCATCGACCGCTTCCGCGGCCGCCTGATGTGGCCCATCCGGGACGTCGGCGGCGACGTCGTCGGCTTCGGCGCGCGCAAGCTCCGCGACGACGACAACGGCCCCAAGTACCTCAATACGCCCGAAACGCCGATCTACAAGAAGTCCCAGGTGCTGTACGGCATCGACCTGGCCAAGAAGGACATCGCCAAGTCCAGCCGGGCCGTCGTCGTCGAGGGCTACACCGACGTCATGGCCTGCCACCTCGCCGGCGTCACCACCGCCATCGCCACCTGCGGCACCGCCTTCGGCGGCGACCACATCAAGATCCTCCGCCGGCTGCTGATGGACAACGGCTCGGCCCGCGTCATCTTCACCTTCGACGGTGACGCCGCCGGGCAGAAGGCCGCGCTGCGGGCCTTCGAGGACGACCAGAAGTTCGCCGCCGAGACGTACATCGCCATCGCCCCGGACGGCATGGACCCGTGCGACCTGCGCCTCGCCAAGGGCGACGACGCGGTCGCCGACCTCGTCGAGCCCCGCACCCCGCTCTTCGAGTTCGCACTGCGCCAGATCGTGAACCGGTACGACCTGGAAACGCCGGCCGGCCGCGCCGCCGCCCTCGACGAGGCCGCGCCGATCGTCGCCCGCATCAAGAACATCGCCTCGCAGCACGAGGTCGCCGTGCAGCTCGCGGGGATGCTCGGCATCCTCGACACCCAGTTCGTGGTCAAGCGCGTCGCCCAGTTCGCCCGCTGGGCCAGGGACCGCGGCGGCCGGGGTCCCGCGCCCGCCGCCACCCGCCCAGCGCCCGCCGCGCACACGATGCGGGCCCCCACCGCTCCCTCGGGGCCCGCACTGAACCTGCGCAGCCCGGCCCACCGCACCGAGCGGGAGCTGCTGAAGCTGGCGCTCCAGTACCCGGCCCTCGTCTCGCCCGCCTTCGACGCGTACGGCGCCGACGAGTTCACCGCCCCTCCGTACGCCGCGGTCCGCCAGACCATCGCGGACGCGGGCGGCGCCGAACAGGGCATCAGCGACACCGCCGAATACCTGGCGCGAGTCCGGGACGCCGCACCCGACGACACGGTCCGCGCGCTGGTCACGGAGCTGGCCGTGGAGGTCATCCACGGGCGCACCGTCGATGAGACCTACGCGGGCGACCAGCTCGTCCAGGTCCGCCTCCGTGCGGTCGACCGCCGCATCCGCGACGTCCAGGGCTCGCTCGCCCGCCTCGGCGCCCACGGCGACCCGGAGCAGTTCGCGGCCGTCCAGAACGAGCTGTGGGTCCTGGAGCAGTACGCCCGCTCCCTCCGCAACCACGGCGCAGCCGCCCTGTAACCCCGCGGCCCCTCCGGCCGGGGCCGCCCCCTGCCACCGCCGCGCCCCCACCCACGGGCCGCCCCCTGCCGTCACCGCGCCCCGTCACCGATCGGTCGCAAAAAGTGGTCGCACGCCCCTACTGGCGGTGATGTGTCGTACCCCACACTGGGTGGCGGTGCCTGAGTCCTCGGAGCGCGGCCGGTCCACCGACGGTGGGCCTCTCACCCCCGCGGATCCGCTCATCGAGTACGGGACGGAGAACAGCGGCACGGCCGCCGCCGTCCCGCTGCCGCACGCCCCCGAACCGGCAGCGATCACCCTGGAGGTCGCCCTCGTGCAGACCCAGACCCTGACCGACATCGACCCGGCCACGGCCACGGCCATCGCCGTCCCCGTACAGGGCATTCCACCGCACCACCCGGAGACCCTGTCCGACGCCGTACCGGATCCGGACGACCCCGACCAGGTGCCTCCTAGCCGGAGCCGTGCCGCCGCCGAAGCGTCCGGCAGCGGTCCGTCCTCCGACCTCTTCCGCCAGTACCTCCGCGAAATCGGCCGCATACCGCTCCTGACCGCCGCCGAGGAGGTCGAACTGGCCCGCCGCGTCGAGGCCGGCCTGTTCGCCGAGGAGAAGCTCGCGAACACCCCCGACCTGGACTCCCAGCTGGCCCTGGACCTCGACCGGCTGGTCGTCATGGGCCGGATGGCCAAGCGCCGCCTCATCGAGGCGAACCTGCGTCTCGTCGTCTCCGTCGCCAAGCGGTACGTCGGCCGCGGCCTGACCATGCTCGACCTCGTCCAGGAGGGCAACCTGGGTCTGATCAGGGCGGTCGAGAAGTTCGACTACGCGCGCGGCTACAAGTTCTCCACCTACGCCACCTGGTGGATCCGCCAGGCCATGTCCCGGGCCCTCGCCGACCAGGCCCGCACCATCCGCGTCCCGGTCCACGTCGTCGAGCTGATCAACCGGGTCGTCCGGGTCCAGCGGCGGATGCTCCAGGAACGCGGCTGTGAACCCACCCACGACGAGGTCGCCGCCCACCTCGACCTGGCGCCCGAGCGGGTCGGCGAGGTGCTGCGCCTCGCGCAGGAGCCGGTCTCCCTGCACGCGCCGGTCGGCGAGGAGGACGACGTCGCGCTCGGCGACCTCATAGAGGACGGCGACGCCGCGTCCCCCGTCGAGTCGGCGGCGTTCCTCCTGCTGCGCGAGCACCTGGAGGCCGTCCTGTCCACGCTCGGGGAACGCGAACGCAAGGTGGTCCAGCTCCGTTACGGCCTGGTCGACGGCCGCCCCCGCACCCTGGAGGAGATCGGACGGATCTTCGGCGTGACGCGCGAACGCATCCGCCAGATCGAGTCCAAGACCCTCAACAAGCTGCGGGACCACGCCTTCGCGGATCAGTTGCGCGGCTACCTGGACTGATCGGCCCCGCCCTGCCGCCGCCGGGCGCGCGCGTCCGTCGCGGCGCCCAGCGCCACGCCGACACCCATGCCCAGGGCGATGCCCACGGCCAGGTTGCCGCTCAACTGGCCCATGCAGATGCCGATGCCGGCGCCGGTCGGAATCCACAGCGCCATACCCGCCGCCGCCGCGCGCCCCTTCCCGCCCTTGCCGTCGTCCGTCACGTGTGGTCCCCCGTCAGTCGACCTCCGCCACGGCCTGCGCGAACTGCGCCGCGTACAGGCGGGCGTAGGCCCCCTCCGCCGCCAGCAGCTCCTCGTGCGAGCCCTGTTCGACGATCGCCCCGTTCTCCATCACCAAGATCACATCCGCGTCCCGGATCGTCGACAGCCGGTGCGCGATGACGAAGCTCGTCCGCCCGTGCGCCAGCCGCGCCATCGCCTTCTGGATGAGCACCTCGGTCCGGGTGTCGACGGAACTCGTCGCCTCGTCCAGCACGAGGACGACCGGGTCCGACAGGAACGCCCGCGCGATGGTGATCAGCTGTTTCTCGCCCGCGCTGACGCCCGCGCCCTCGTCGTCGATGACGGTGTCGTACCCGTCAGGCAGGGTACGGATGAACCGGTCGGCGTGCGCGGCTCGCGCCGCCTCCTCGATCTCCGCCCGCGAGACGTCACGTGAGGCGCCGTACGCGATGTTGTCGGCGATCGTGCCGCCGAACAGCCAGGTGTCCTGGAGCACCATGCCGATCCGGGACCGCAGCTCGTCCCGCGTCAGCTCCGTCACGTCGACCCCGTCCAGCAGGATCCGGCCGCCGGTCACCTCGTAGAACCGCATCAGCAGATTGACAAGAGTGGTCTTGCCCGCGCCCGTCGGCCCGACGATCGCGACCGTCTGCCCGGGCTCCACCGACAGGGACAGGTTCTCGATGAGCGGCCGGTCCGGGTCGTACCGGAACGACACCTTCTCCAGGGCCACCCGTCCCGTGAACTCGCCGGGCCGCTCGGCGGAGCCGGGGATGTCCGGCTCCTGCTCCTCCGCGTCCAGCAGCTCGAAGATCCGCTCCGCCGACGCGACCCCCGACTGCACCAAGTTCGCCATCGACGCCACCTGCGTCAGCGGCATCGAGAACTGCCGCGAGTACTGGATGAAGGCCTGCACGTCGCCGATGGACAGCGTCCCCGACGCGACCCGCAGCCCGCCCACCACCGCCACCAGCACATAGTTCAGGTTCGAGATGAAGAACATCAGCGGCTGCATGATCCCGCTGTTGAACTGGGCCTTGAACCCGGCCTCGTACAGCGCCTCGTTCTGCTCCCGGAAGTCGGCCGCCGCCTCGTGCTGACGCCCGAACACCTTCACCAGCGCGTGACCGCTGTACATCTCCTCGACATGGGCGTTCAGCCGGCCCGTCGACTTCCACTGCTGCACGAAGTGGGGCTGCGACCGCTTGCCGACCCTCGTGGCGACGACCACCGACAGCGGCACGGTCACCAGCGCGACCAGCGCCAGCAGCGGGGAGATCCAGAACATCATCACCAGCACGCCGACGATGGTCAGCGCCGAGTTGATCAGCTGCCCCATCGTCTGCTGCATGGTCTGCGAGATGTTGTCGATGTCGTTCGTCGCCCGGCTCAGCACCTCACCGCGCTTGGCCCGGTCGAAGTACGACAGCGGCAGCCGCTCCAGCTTGGCCTGCACGTCCTCCCGCAGCCGGTACACGGTCCGGTTGATCACCCGGATCGACATACGCGTCGACACCAGCATCAGCAGCCCGGCCGCCATGTACACCACGAGAACGACCAGGAGTACGCCGCCCACGGCACCGAAGTCGATGCCCTGCCCCGGGCGGAAGTCCACCCCCGACAGCATGTCCGCGAGCCCGTCGTCCCCGTCGGCCCGCAGCCCCGCCAGGGTCTGCTCCTTGGTGGGCCCCTCCGGCGTCTCCCGCCCGACCACTCCCGCGAAGATCAGGTCGGTCGCCCGGCCGAGGATCATCGGACCGACCACCGACAGTGCCACGCTCAGCACACCGGCCGCCAGCATCACCCACAGCGTGGCCTTCTCCGGCCTCAGCTGCCGCAGCAGCCGCCGGCCCGACCCCTTGAAGTCCATCGACCGCTGGTCGGGCCCCCCGGTCGCCGCCATCATCCGTCCCGCCGGCCCCGCCATCAGGCAGCCTCCGCCTCGGTCAGCTGGGAGAGCACGATCTCCCGGTACGTCTCATTGCCCGCCATCAGCTCGTGATGGCGCCCCGTCCCCACGACCCGGCCCTCGTCGAGGACCACGATCCGGTCGGCGTCCCGGATCGTCGACACCCGCTGCGCGACGATCACCACCGTCGCCTCGGCGGTCTCGGCCGCCAGCGCCGTACGCAGCAACGCGTCCGTCGTGTAGTCCAGCGCCGAGAAGGAGTCGTCGAACAGGTAGATCTCCGGCCGCTGCACCAGCGTCCGCGCGATCGCCAGGCGCTGCCGCTGCCCGCCCGACACATTCGTGCCGCCCTGCGAGATCGGCGCGTCCAGGCCGCCGTCCAGCTCCCGTACGAAGTCGGCCGCCTGGGCCACCTCCAGCGCGTGCCACAGCTCCTCGTCACTCGCGGCGGGGTTGCCGTACCGCAGGTTCGTCGCGACCGTCCCGGAGAACAGATACGGCTTCTGCGGCACCAGACCGACCGTCCGCGCCGTCACCACCGGGTCCAGCTCGCGCACGTCCACGCCGTCGACCAGCACCTCGCCGCCGGTGACGTCGAACAGCCGCGGCACCAGGCCCAGCAGCGTCGACTTGCCGCTGCCGGTCGAACCGATGATCGCCGTCGTCTCACCGGGCCGGGCCACCAGGTCGACCCCGCGCAGCACCGGCTCCTCCGCGCCCGGATAGCGGAAGTCCGCCCCCCGTACCTCCAGATGCCCGCGCCTGCGCAGCTCCCGCACCGGAGCCACCGGCGGGATGACGCTCGACTCCGTACGCAGCACCTCCTCGATGCGCTCGGCGCACACCTCGGCGCGCGGCACCATCATGAACATGAACGTGGCCATCATCACGGCCATCACGATCTGCATCAGGTAGGCCAGGAACGCCGTCAGCGCGCCGATCTCCATCCCGCCGCCGTCGATGCGGTGCGCACCGAACCAGACCACGGCGACGCTGGAGATGTTCACGACCGTCATCACCGTCGGGAACATCAGCGCCATCAGACGGCCGGTCGACATCGACACGTCGGTCAGATCGGCGTTGGCGCGCTCGAACCGCTCCCGCTCGTAGGCGTCCTTCACGAAGGCCCGGATCACCCGGTTGCCGGTGATCTGCTCGCGCAGCACCCGGTTCACCGTGTCCAGCCGCTCCTGCATCGTCCGGAACAGCGGCCGCATCTTCCTCACGATCAGCGAGACGGCGACGCCCAGCACCGGAACCACCGCGAGCAGCACACCCGACAGCGGCACGTCCTGCCCGAGCGCCATGACGATGCCGCCCACACACATGATCGGCGCGGACACCATCAGGGTGAACGCCATCAGCACCAGCATCTGCACCTGCTGGACGTCATTGGTCGTCCGCGTGATCAGCGACGGCGCCCCGAAGTGCCCGACCTCCCGCGCCGAGAACGACTGCACCCGGTCGAAGACCGCCGCCCGCACGTCCCGCCCGAGCGCCGCCGCGGTGCGCGCCCCGTAGTAGACCGCGCCGATGTTGCAGAAGACCTGCACCACCGAGACGGCGATCATCACTGCGCCGAACGTGAGGATGTAACCGGCGTCCCCCCGCACGACACCGTTGTCGATGATGTCCGCATTGAGCGTGGGCAGATAGAGGGTGGCGCACGTCTGCAACAGCTGAAGCGCGACCAACAGGGCTATGGGCCGCTTGTACGGCTCCAGATGGATCCGGAGAAGTTGTCTGAGCACGGTTCAACTATCGCCGGACGCGCCTCCCCTGACGACTCGGTTTTCCGGTCCTTTGCCCCGCCGACCGCTACGAGGAGAAGGCTCCGGGGTGAATCTGCTCGCGGGTCGCGCCGTACTGCTGGCGCACCGCCTGCCCCACCGCGAGCTCCTCGCCCGGCTCGAAGACCTGGGCAGCGGCACCCTGCCAGGCCGGCGGCGTCTGCGGCGACAGCACGCCCTGAGAGACCCCCAGCGCCCACGCCGCCTGCCGCGCCGCACCCAGCGCCGCGTAATCGGCCGGCTGGGGTACGACCACCTGCGCCCCGAAGATCGCCGGCGCCGCCGCCTGCACCGCGGGCAGCTCGGCCGCCGCCCCCAGCAGGAACACCCGGCGCACCTCCACACCCCGTCCGCGCAGCACGTCCATCGCGTCCGCCAGCGAGCACAGCATGCCCTCGAACGCCGCCCGCGCCAGGTGCTCGGGCTTCATCGACTCGCGCCGCAGCCCGCTGAGCGTCCCGGCCGTGTGCGGCAGGTGCGGCGTGCGCTCACCCTCCAGGTACGGCAGCAGGACGAGCCCCGAGGCGCCCGGCGTCGACTTCAGCGCCAGCGCCGACAGCTCCTCCAGCCCGCCGCCCAGGCCCAGCATCTCCGCGGTCCCGCGCAGCGCCCGTACCGCGTTCGACGTGTGCACGACCGGCAGGTGCATCCCCGCCGCGTCCGCGAACGCCGTGATCATCCCGCGTGGATCGGCCAGCGCCTCGTGGTGCACCGCCATGACCGACCCGGACGCGCCCAGCGACACGACGGCGTCACCGGTCCCGAGCCCCAGCCCGAGCGCCGCCGCCATGGTCTCGCCGGTCCCGGCCGAGATCAGCAGCCCCTCCGGGGTCATCCCGGCGGCCTCCGCGGGCCCCAGCACCTCCGGCAGCGCGGCCTGGTGGCCCAGCGCCAGCTCCACCAGATCCGGCCGGTACGAACCGGTCCCGGCCGACCAGTACCCGGTGCCCGACGCGGCGCCGCGGTCCGTCGTCCTCCGCACCGGCCGGCCCAGCAGCTGCCACACCAGCCAGTCGTGCGGCTGGAGCACCATCGCCACGCGCGCCGCCGCCTCCGGCTCCGTACGCGCCAGCCACCGCAGCTTCGCCACCGGCTGCGCCGACTGCGGTACGCAGCCCACGGCCTCCGCCCACGCCTGACGCCCCCCGAACGCCTCGACCAGGTCAGCGGCCGCCACCTGGGCGCGCTTGTCGTTGCCGACCAGCGCGGGCCGCACCAGCGCGCCCTGCCGGTCCAGCGGCACCAGCCCGTGCTGCTGCGCGGAGACCCCGATGGCCTGGACACCTTCGAGCAGCCCGCCCGACGCGGCCTCGCCCAGCGACAGCAGCCACGCCTGCGGGTCGACCTCGGTGGCCTTCGGCTCGACGGGGTGCGGCGCGTAGCCCTGCCGCAGCACCGCACCCGTTTCCGTGTCACAGACGACGATGCGCGTGAAACCCGACGAACTGTCCAACCCGGCGACTATCCCCATGGGGATAGATTCTGCCGCACCCTAGGTGTTACTGGTTCCCCACTCGTCCTGGCCGTTCCCCTGGCTGCGCTCCTTCAGCGAGCGCACCCGCTCGGCGACCGACTCGGGCATCCGGTCGCCGACCTTGTCGCTCACCGTGTGCAGCGCCTTCCCGGCCACCTCCCGCCCGGTCTGCGCGGCCGATTCGGCGGCGTTCCGCACGGCCGGATTGTGCGAGAACTCGCGTGCGCTCTTGCGCAGCTGTTCGTAGCGCTCGCGCCCGGCACGGGTGCCGAGGACGTAACCGAGGGCCAGTCCAACGACGAACGTGAGCTTGTACCGCATGGCTGCCACCCTTCCGTAGGCGTCGGTGCTGGCCGCCTACCCCTCAGGGCCGGAGATCACCCAGGAGAACCGATTGGCGGAGCACCCCCCTGCTTGCGCTAATGTATGTGTCGCAGCGAGCGAGCGCCGCCCGGGACGCCCCAGGTAGGTACGTTCGGTGCAACGCAGCAATCCCCTGTAGCTCAATTGGCAGAGCAGCCGGCTGTTAACCGGCAGGTTACTGGTTCGAGTCCAGTCGGGGGAGCGCGATCCCCTGTAGCTCAATTGGCAGAGCATTCGGCTGTTAACCGGAGGGTTGCTGGTTCGAGTCCAGCCGGGGGAGCGATGACGGGAGAGGGCCCTTCGGGACCCTCTCCCGACTTTTTTGCCCCGGTTCGCCCCCGGTGGGAACCATCCCGGGCGCAGAGCAGTCCTCATGGTCGTGCGTTGCCGACCATCCGGAGCAGGAGATCGTATGAGCGGCTATGCTGCGGCAGACGGCGCGCACAAATGTGCGCGACGCGCCGTAAGGGGCGGTAGCTCAGCCGGTTAGAGCAGCGGACTCATAATCCGTCGGCCGTGGGTTCGAGTCCCACCCGCCCCACCATGCGGTGGTCATGCAGAAACGTTTCTATCTGCGTAGACGTGAGAACGGGGGCCGCCGCTCCAGAGCGGCGGCCCCCGTTCGTCCGTTCAGACCAAGATCCTGTTGGACCCTAAAGGGGCCCGGAAGGCGCCGGACGGGTCCCTGAGGGGTCTACGCGGCCTCCTCAGACCGCCTTCGGCCCCCCGTACTGGCTTGATCACGGCCAGGGACGCGTTCTCCCGGCCGGCGGCGGCCGTCTCGATCTTGCCGAGTGCGCGGTCGTCGTGCCGTGCCTCCGCGCTGATGGTCCAGACACCGTCGGGGTTTCGCGTGCCGTCGGCGTGCAACGGCCATTCCGTCGCTGAAGGGCTTCTGGGGAAGGGTGAGCGGACGGAGCACGTTCCTTCTTCCCAGCGGCGCGAAACCATGCTTGGTGGGCGGCGTCATGGGTCTGGGTCAGTTACGTCCCTGGCACTGCCCGCCACACCCGATTCGGCGTTCGTCGACAGGTGCATTCGTGATCCGCAGGCCCTACGGAAGCGGGGCGTGCCCAGAAGCGGTGACAGGGGTGCCGGCACCACAAGACGGAAGGCGAAGTCACCGACCGTCGGACGGGCCGGGTCCTCGAAAGAACCGTGAGCCCGTGACCATGCGACAACGGCCGGTGCCAAGGGCCGGTCCGGGGCCGCCACCGTATGCCGTCCATCGGCTGCCGGGCCGTCCGCACCTGCGGGCGGCCCGGCTTGATGCCCCTCGGCAGCAGCGGCTCCAGCCGGACCCGCTGGCGGTCAGTGAGACCCCCCGTCACACGAGACCTGAGCATCAGCTGGCAAGAGCCACTGACTCCAACAGACCCGCGGGGGTGTCGAAGCCACCTTGCGGCTCAGTTCAACAGCGTGACGACCGTCTGGGCCAGCGTGGTCAGCGACGCACTTCCTGCACTTGCAAGGGCGAAGATTTCGAGCCGGTTCCGCAGTACCTGTCGCCGGGTGTCCTCGAGTGTCCCAGACCTCTCGATCTCCTGCTGCGCGGCGGCGAGTTCGGCCTCGAGGCCGGCGTGACCCGGTTGTTCACGTGTATGGCCAGTGCGTTCGACGGCGGTCAGCTCGGCGCGCAATTCCCTGAGTGGTTGGAGTAGTGGGTGCTCTGACACGCCGACATTGATGTTGGCGTTCGCACCCGTGCTGAGCACCCCGCCATTAACGGAATTTCCGACGATGATGGAGTGTCCCGGCGCCTCTACGGGGTTCCGGGCGATGTTCGACGAGCCGCTGTCATCGCCGGGGTGAGAAGGGTGTGGATCGTTCGTTGCCGGTGGGCACATGACGGGCTCCGGTTGTGTAGTGGATGTTCGTGCGTGCTCCGGTGGCGGCGACACCGCCGCTCATCGCGCCGATGTAGATCGCGCCCCGATGGACGTTCACGGTCTGCTGTTCGAACTCGTTGGTGTCGTAGCCTTTGGATCGCAGGGCCTGGAGTACGCCGTTTGTGATGCGGTCCTGCACGGTTTTCACGTACCGGCTGATGTCCATCTCCTGGAAGAGCGTCACCTGTTCCGTGGCCGCCAGTTCCCGGATCGACACCTGGGGTCCGCCCGGCCTGGCGCGGGTCGGGCGACGCAGCCACGTCCGGGTGACGACGAGGGCCATCCGCAGCAGTGCGAAGACGGCGGCGGTGGAGGCCGCGGGGCTGGAGATCAGTGCCAGCACGGTGTTGCGCAGCAGCAGCCGGTCGTGGTCGGAGGCCGTGTCGGCAGCCGTGGCGAAGGTCTCCCGCACCGGTGCCAGGACGTGCGGGGCAACTTCGAGCACCAGCATTCCGCCCTGCGTGTGCACGCGTACCAGCACGCTGACCACTAGCTGCCCGTCCCAGGCAGTGATCCGCACTCGCAGAAAGTGCCGGCGTCCCTCACCGTCGTCGTCCACGGCTGCGCGCAGGCACTCCCTCAGCCGGCCGGTCTCGTACGGCATGTCCTGGCGCCGCTCGTGCACCGGCAGACAGATGCATTCGTCGACCTTCAAATGCTGGAGTCGGTCTCGGGTGGTGGCCGGGCCGGCAAGCCGAAGCGATGCCACCTGCGGCCGGATCAGGTCGAGGACGTCGCGGTTGCTGAGGCCTCCGGGCAGCGGCTGCCCGTCGATGCGGTCCGTCGTTGCCCGGTCCTTGGGCCGGAGCTCCAGAGCGAACGACCAGGCGTCATAGGTGACTCCGAAGCCGATCAGCGGGCGTTCCGGGGTGCAGGCGGAGAGAGGTGAGAACTGTTCCCGTTCGATGGCCGCGCCGATCCGCCGGTAGCGGCGGGTGTTCGGCAGCTCCAGCGGAGGGCGCACGGAGAACTGCTCCCGACTCAGCTCCTGCCGCATCAGTACGACTGTCCGCAGCCGGTGTGCCCACACCGGCACTGCCAGCAGCAGGGGAAAGGCCACCGCGTGCCAGACCGGCATGTCCGTCAGGGCCCACTGCGCGAGGGCTTGGCCGCCCGAGACGAGCCCACCCAGCAGGAACAGGACCCCCAGCAGGAGGGTCGTCACCGGCACCTTCGGTGCCTCGGCGTCCCGGCCTGGTGCGACTCCCGCGACGATCTGCCGGCATACGAGACGCAGCCCCCACAACAGCACCCACAGCGCGGCGAAGACTGCCGCTTCCCGTCCGCCCACCGCCGCGAAGACCGCCCACGCCACGAGCACAGCCAGGCCGGTCCCTGCCTCCCAGCGGCGGGCGCGCAGCGCATGCGCCAGGACGGGTAGGACATCACAGCCGAGTGACACGGCCACCGGCCGCTCCTCGTGCTCGACCAGCTCCTCGATGATCCGGTGCCGGAATCGGGGATCGACGTACGCCCCGACGCACAGAAGCCGTGTTGCCTCCTGACCCATCGGCTCAGGCGCGCCCTCGCCCATGCCCGCCCCCTTGCCTCCTCGGGGCTTCACGAGTTGTCGGCCGACGACTCGTACTCCACCGTCGTCGCCTTCCCGTCGGCCGGCCCCACCGTGCAGATCACCTGCCGGAAACCGTTCTTCCAGCTCAGGTCGCCGGCAACAAAGCCGGCCATGGAAGTGTCGTCACCGAGCGGCCACGCCGCGCCGAAGCGGTTGTCGCACAGGTCACCGGCGTTGTCGGCTGCCTTGTCGTCCGTCATGCCCGGCGGGGCCTCAACGAACCCCACCACTTGATCGGTGTGCGACTCGGAGCACGACGACACCAGCAGTGTCTGGACGTCCTTCTCCTTGTACATGAAGCAATCCCCCACCGCCATCTGCTGCAAGTTGAGGTCGATTCCGTGATCGCGAAAGCGGCCCACCTCGCCATTGAAGGGAATGTGCCGGGAGACGACCAGACACGCCGCCCGCCGACCCGCCGCCACGAAGCCCTCTGCCGTCGGCACCACTGCGTAGGGCCCGGCGTCAGGCAGTCGCCCGACCACCTCATCGGCCTGCCGTGCGCACTGCCGGGAGGCGTCGGCGCGTGCCGCCCCTTCGTCGGGGAAGTCCATCATCGCGACCACCTGGGCGTTGTTCTCGTCGCCGCAGTCGACGACGCCGAGGTTCGGCACGGATTCCAGTGGGCGCCCTGCCCAGATTGCCCGGACGCAGTCACCTGTGACGAGCGGTGTGGTGAGCCCGACCGACTGTCCGTACGGGAAGACCGCCGTGGCACTTGGGGACGCGGATGGCGCTGCACTCGCGGGCCGGCCAGTCTTCCCCTGCCCACCACTGCCCCAGGTCAACGCCAGCGTCGCGGCGGCCACTGCCAGTACCACAGCCACTGCCACCGCCACGAAACGCCGCGGTACCTTGGTGGGCAGCAGGGGCCACCTCGGTCTGTCGGGGGGTGGCACCGGCGGGTCGACACCGGCCCCGGCCGCACCGCTCACCCGCTCCAGAGCCGCCCGCACCCGGTCGGCGGAGGGCCGTTCGCCGGGCTCCCGGGCCAGCATTTCCAGGATCATTCCTGCCAACTCGCCGGCGTGCTCGGGACGTTCGGGTGGCGTGGGCGGGGCATTGCCCTCGGATGCCGCGTACAGCGTCGCCCCGAGCGAGAAGAGGTCAGCGGCCGGAGTGGCGGCCCGGTTCGGCTGCCGCACCTGCTCGGGAGCGAGGAACCCGACTGCCTCGCCCGTGGGCGGGCCACCGCCGAACCCGTATCCGGTCAGCAGTACCCGCTCAGGCTTCTCGCCGTCCGGCACCAGCAGGACCGCGGACGGCGAAACCCGGCCGTGCGACACGCCCAGGAAGTGCCCCGCGCTGAGTGCATCGACGAGAGCCAGCCCGATCCTGGCCAGCTCCTCAACCGGGACCTGTCCTCCCGCCCGCACCCGGGAGGCCAGATCGGCAGCATCCGGATGGTATGCGCAGACCACCCAGGGGTTTCCCTCGTGCTCGACGACATCATGCAGGTCGACCACATGAGCGTGGAAGCGCAACTGCCTCACATGCTCGGCTCGCTCCCGCGCCTGCCGTAATCGTGCTGCCTCGTCCTTGTGCGCGCCGGGTGCCGGCGGCAGCTCCGTGAGCATGACCTCGGTCCCCAGGTCCTCGTCCTGCGCGAGCCACTGCGCTCCGCCCGACGGGCCTCGTCCCGCCCGCCGGAGCAGCCGGTACCGCCCACCGACCAACTGCCGCTCACTCATTCCGGCCCCTTACCCCTGTCCTGAAGCACCCGCCCGCCAGGCGCCAACTGGCCTGTTCTGTCTCCCTGTTGGCAGCTGCAAGCGACGGTACACCGCACGACGTGCACGAGTCGGCCAACCATGACGATGCGAAGAGGGGCAGGGCCCATCTCGTCGGTGAGGCACTCCGCTGCGCTCCTGTTCGATGCGGCTCCCGCGCTCACCGGTGATCAGAGCCGCCGTCTCCAGGTGATCGGCGCAGCGGCTCTCGGCGTGCGGGATCGATGCGACGCGGTATTCGCCGTACACGAGTCAACCCTGGTCGGTGCCCCATGAACGAAGGGGTGTCGGGTTGGGTGAGGGTCGCGCAGGGGTGTTGTGCTACTGGATTTCTATTAACCCCAACGGGTGGTGTGAATTCAGATTGTCGATGGCGGCGCACAAGAATGACCAACCTCCCCGCCGTTGGAGGTTCCGTGTCCCGCTCCACCTCAACCCCGTCGAACATGACCACCCTGGGGTGTGCCCTGTTCGCGACCCGCTGGCTCCAAGCGCCCCTGTACTTCGGGCTGGTGGCGGCGCAGGGCGTGTACGTCTACAAGTTCTTCAACGAGTTGTGGCACCTCATCCACCACGTCATCAGCGGTCAGGCGGACGAGACGCACGTCATGCTCGCCGTCCTCAAGCTCGTCGATGTGGTGATGATCGCCAATCTGCTGATCATGGTGATCGTCGGGGGGTACGAGACCTTCGTCTCGCGGATCGGTCTGCAGGGGCACCGTGATCAGCCCGAGTGGTTGTCGCACGTCAACTCCAACGTGCTGAAGGTCAAGCTGGCCACCGCCATCGTGGGGATCTCCTCGGTGCACCTGCTCCAGATGTTCGTCGACGTGCACCACACGCCCCGGCACGACCTGCTCTGGGGGACGGTCATCCATATGGCGTTCATCGCCTCGGCGGCGATCCTCGCGTACATGTCCGGGCCCATGGCCGCGCACGAGGCGAAGGCGCACCCCCTGAAGGAGGTGTCCCAGGCGGTGGTCGTCCCCGCCCAGCGGGACGAGGAGCAGGAGGCGGGGGAGGAGCCGGGGGCCGGGGCGGAGGAGCGGATCGAGGCCGCGGGGTTTCCCGCCCGGAAGGTGCTGGAGTTGTTCGACGACGGGCACCTGCGGGCGCCCGAGCCGCGGGTGATCGCCCGGCTGGGCAAGGTCGACTTCGTCGAGCGGAAGGCGAACGTGGTGCTGCTGGGCGGCCCGGGCACCGGCAAGACCCATCTGGCCATCGCCCTGGGCGTACGGGCGTGTCAGGCCGGCCACCAGGTGCTGTTCGCCACCGCCGCCGAATGGGGTGCCCGGCTCGCGGACGCCAAGGCCGCGGGGCGGCTGCGCAAGGAGCTGGCCCGGCTGGACGCGTACCCGGTGCTGATCGTGGACGAGGTCGGCTACGTGCCCTTCGACCACGAGGTGGCGCACCTCTTCTTCCAGCTCGTCTCGCACCGCTACGAGCGGGGATCGCTGATCGTCACCGGCAACCGGCCGCTCGGCCGCTGGGACGAGGTGTTCGGCGACAGCGCGATGGCCTCCGCGACGGTGGACCGCCTGGCCCACCACGCGGAGGTCATCACCCTCGACGCCGACAGTTACCGCACGCGCCGTCTGGCCCCGAGCCTCACTCGATGACGAGCTGGACCGGGATGTTGCCGCGCGTGGCCTTGGAGTAGGGGCAGTACGCGTGGGTCTTCTCCAGCAGGTCGCGGCCCGGCTCGCCCTGGAGGTGGTCCGGCAGCTCGACGCGCATCACCACCGCGAGGCCGAAGCCCCCGTCCGTGTCCTTGCCGATGCTGACCTCGGCGGTGACGGAGGCGTCCTTGACGTCGATCTTCTCCTGGCGGCCTATCGCGCCCATGGCGCTCGCGAAGCACGCCGCGTACCCGGCGGCGAAGAGCTGCTCGGGGTTGGTGCCCTGGCCGTTGCCGCCCAGGGCCTGCGGGAAGCCGAGGGGGAGGTCGATCTGGCCGTCGGAGCTGACGGCACGGCCTTCGCGGCCGTTGGCGGTGGCGACAGCGGTGTAGAGCGCGTCCATGAGGGGCTGTCCTCTCGTGGGAGGGAGGTGGGTGGATCGGTCCCTCATGTATAGCGCGCAATTCGATTGTGCACAACTTAATAGTGTCCTCGTGCTCTGGCGTACCCTGGCTCCATGGACACGCTCGGCACAGTGCGGGACGAGGACTTCCTCCGCCTCGACCACCAGATCTGCTTCTCGCTGCACGCCGCCACACGCGCCTTCAACAGCGTCTACCGCACCGCGCTCAAGGACCTCGGCCTCACCTACCCCCAGTACCTGGTGATGCTGGTCCTCTGGGAACACGGCGAACTGCCCGTCAAGCGGATCGGCGAACACCTGCGGCTGGACTCCGGCACCCTGTCGCCGCTGCTCAAGCGGCTGGAGGCCGCCGGGTACATCGAGCGGCGGCGCAGCGCCGAGGACGAGCGGTCCGTCACCGCCCGCCCCACCCCCGCCGGCACCGAGCTGCGCGAGCGGGCCCTCGGCGTACCGCGCCGGATCGCCACCGCGACCGGGATGCCGCTGGAGGAAGTCCGAGCCCTGCGCGCCCGCCTCAACGAGCTGACCGCCGCCCTCGACGCCGCCGAGGCCGGAGCCCTGGCCGAGGACCGCGTCACCGAGGGGTGACGGCGGGGCGATATTCGGTTGGCCCGGTCGAACCGCGGATCTACGGTTCCCCCATGATCACCGCGCTCCGTCAGGAAAGACTCCGTCTGGAGAAGATCACCCCCGCGAACATCGACACCGCGATCGGGGTGCGGGTCCACCCCGACCAGGAGCACCGGGTCGCACCGGTGGTGCGGTCACTCGCCGAGGCGTACGTACACCCCGGCACGGCCTGGCCCCGCCTGATCGTCGACGGTGACCGGCCGGTGGGCTTCCTCATGGCCTACTTCGACATCGACTTCTCCGGTGACGGTGACGGTGACGGTGACGGCGAGGACGGGGGCGGCCGTGACCTCCGCTCGGGCCTTTGGCGCCTGAACATCGCGGCCGGGGAGCAGGGCCGCGGATACGGCCGCTTCGCGGTCGAGTGCGTGGCGGCCGAGATCCGCCGTCGCGGCGGCACGCGCATGACCACCAGCTGGGTCCCGGGCCGGAACGGGCCGGAGGACTTCTACCTCAGGCTCGGCTTCCGGCCGACGGGAGAGACCAGCGGGGACCAGCGGGTGGGCGAACTGCTCCTGGTCTGACAGCACCCGGCCCCGGGCCGGAGTGCTCGCTCCCGTCCTTCAGCCAAGGACGGCCAGGGCCTCCTCCGCTTCCGCGGGCAGCTGCCGTACCCGCCCCGGGACGCGAGGGGCCGTGCAGGGCCGCCCCGCTGGGGCCCCGAGCCCCGGCCCCGGCCGGCTCCCGGCTCGTGCGGCGATTGCGGGGCCCTGTCAGACGATGCCCCGGATCACTCCCAGTTCCAGCAGGTCCTGGGGGCGCAGGCGGAGTTGTTCGGCGGTGTGGGGGGCCTGGTCCGGGGGGCGTTTCAGGATGGCCGCCGCCAGTTCCGGGGCGATCACCGAGAAGTAACTGTCCGGCGTGGCCCAGGTGTTGCCCGGCGCCGCCAGGGCCAGCGCGCCGCCCGACCCGCCCTCGCCGATCAAGAGGGTCGTGAGGGGGACGCGGGCGCCGGCGACGGCCGTGAACGCCTCCGCGATCGCCGCGCCCGCGCCCGCCCGCTCCGCCTCCGCGTCGTTCGCGGCGCCCGGGGTGTCGACGAGCGTCAGCACCGGGATGCCGAGCCGGTCCGCGAGCCGGATCACCCGGGCGGCCGTGCGGTAACCGGCCGGGCGGGTCGCCGTGCCGCACTGCGCCACGTACGCCACCGACCGCCCGTCGGCGCGGAGTCCTATGCCGCCCCGCAGCCCCGGGTCCGTACCGCCGCAGCGGTCGCCGACGAGGGGCAGCCGCGTCGTGAAGTACGCGTCCAGGTACGCCTCGGCGCGGGGGCGGGCGGGGTCGCGGGCGTGGCGGACCGCCTCCCAGCCGCTGGCGGGGAGCGGCGTGTCCGAGACGGCGGAGGGCGGCGGGGCCTGCGCGGCGGGGCTCGTCAGCGCCGTGAGCCAGCGCGTGACCGTACCGCGCAGCTCCTCCGGGCGTACGACGGCGTCGACGTGCCCCGCCGCCAGCTGGCCCTCGGCCGTGTAGGCGGCCGGGTCGGCGTCCGGCGGGCGCACCCGGGATCCGGCGAACCCGATCTGCGCCTCCGGCAGTGCCAGGATCACATCGGCGCCCGCCCCGACCGTCGCCCAGCCGCCACCGGTCGCCGGGTCGCGCAGTACGGCGATGTGGGGCACGCCCGCCTCGCGGAGCCGCACCGTCGCGCGGGCCACCCGCTGGAGCTGGGTGAGCGCGACCATGCCCTCCTGCATCCGGCTGCCGCCCGTCGCGACGAGGGAGAGCAGCGGGATGCCTTCCTCGCGGGCCCGCCGGTACGCGTCCTCCAGCCGGTCACCGGCCCGCTCGCCCAGGGAGCCGCCGAGGAAGCCGAACTCGAAGGCGAGCGTGACGCAGGGGTGACCGCCGATGCTCGCCGTGCCGTAGACGACGGACTCGGCCTCGCCCGTCCGGTCGGCGGCACGCGCGCGTGAAGCGCCGTAGCCCTCCCAGGACAGCGGCCCGTCGGGCGCGCAGGAACGCGGGGGCGGCGTGTGTTCCGTGAAGGAGTCGGTGACGAGTGCGATGACCTCGCGGGCGGAGCTGCGGTCAGCCATGGAGCGCCCGCTTCATGATCTTGCCCATGTCGTTGCGGGGCAGGACGTCGAGGTAGCGGACGGTCCGGGGGCGCTTGTGCGGGGCGAGTTGCGCCGCCACGTGGTCCGCGAGTTCGTCCGCCGGGGGTGGGCCGGCCGGGTCGCTGGGAACGACCCAGGCGACGATCCGCTCGCCGAGGTCGGGGTCCGGTTCGCCGGTCACGGCGGCCTCCCGTACCCCCGGGTGGTCGAGGAGGGCGTTCTCGATCTCGCCCGCGCCGATCTTGTAGCCGCCGCTCTTGATCAGGTCGGTCGCCTTGCGTCCCACGATCCGTACCGACCCGTCCGCGTCCCGGACCGCCACGTCGCCGGTGCGGAACCAGTCGCCGTCGAAGGCGGCGGCCGTGGCGTCCGGCCGGTTCAGATAGCCGGTGAACAGGTGGGGCCCGCGTACCTGGATCTCGCCGACCGTCTCCCCGTCGTACGCGGTGATCTCCGTACCGTCCTCCTCCACCAGGCGCAGGTCGACGCCGGGCAGGGGCACCCCGACGGAACCGGTGCGCGGCTCGACGTCGTCCGCCCGGACGCTGGTGTTCATCAGGGTCTCGGTCATCCCGTACCGCTCGATCACCCGCCGCCCCGTCAGCGCGGCGATCCGCTCGTGGTCGTGGACGGGCAGTGCCGCCGATCCGGAGACCAGCAGCCGCGCGCCCGCCAGGGCCTTCGCCAACTGCGGGTCGCCGTCCAGGGCTTCGGCGAGGCGGTGGTACATCGTCGGCACGCCGAACAGCATCGTCCCACCGCCCGCCAGCTCGCGCGCCACACCACCGGTGGTGAACCTGCCCAGGTGGCGCACCGATCCGCCGCGCCGCAGCGGGCCGAGCACGCCCAGGATCAGGCCGTGGACGTGGAAGAGGGGCAGGGCGTGCACGAGGACGTCGTCGGACGTCCACGTCCAGGCGTCCTCCAGGGCGTCGAGCGTCGCGGCGATCGCGCGGCGGGGCAGGACCGCGCCCTTGGGCGGGCCGGTGGTGCCGGAGGTGTAGACGATGAGGGCGGGGGCCTCGGCGTCCTCCGGCTCCGGCGGGGGCGGCGCGTCGCCGTGCGGGATGACGTCGACCCGGGTCAGCTCCGCCAGTGGCTCGGGAAGTTCGTCGCCGGGGGCCGCCAGTACCATCGCGGGCCTGCTGTCGGTGATGATGTGCGTCAGCTCCCGCTCGCCCGTCTTCGGATTGAGCGGTACGGCCGGTACGCCGGCGAGCAGCGCGGCGACCACCGCGACGGCGGTCTCCAGCGTGGGCGTGGCCCAGACCGCGACGCGTTCGGCCCCGTCCAGCCGGGCGGCCAACGAGCCTGCGGCGGCGCGCAGTTCGCCGTAGGTCAGCGAACGGTCCCCGAATCGCAGTGCGGACCGTCCGGATCCGGCCTCCAGGGCCGGAAAGAGCGAACTCACTCGTCGTCCTCCTCGCAAGGCTGCACAGGGCTGTTCATCTGCGGTCACAGGCCTCACCATTCTCCCCACCGACGCCCAAGGGGAAGCGATGCCACGTGTGCTGTTCGCCGCAGTTCTGGTGCTGCTCGTGCCGGGTACGGCCCGGACTCCACCCCCCGTCCAGGAAGGTCAACGAGACGCTCTCCGGCCGCTTCGCCGCGTACGTGGACGACGTCCGGCGGCGGACCGGGGCCACCAGGGTGGACGTCGTCAGCCACTCCTTCGGCAGCCTTGTCACGACACCCAGTGGTCCACGGTGGCGCCACCTCCGCCGTGCTTGACGTACCAGCGCGCCACAACGAGCTCCTCGGCGACGAGGGCGTCTCGGCCGGAGTCCGCGCGTTCCTGCGCCAAGCGCGGGCCGGAGGGCGGGCGGGCGCCTAGGTCGTGTCTTTCGGATCTTGCCGGGCTCGCGAGCCCTGGCACGCGCATCTGCTGCGTTGTCGTCGGTCGCCAATGCTCCGCAGTGGCTCGCTCCTCC
>NZ_JBEPEL010000082.1:0-29706 GCF_040300825.1 Streptomyces sp. NPDC000229 | reverse complement strand
TGAGGCCGGACTTCTCCAGCCGGCCCAGGGTCACGTAGATCTGGCCGACGTTGGTGGGAGGGTACGCGGCGCCCAGCAGTTGCTCAAGGTCCTGCCCGGCGCGGCCGCCTCCGGACTCGCGGCGCCCTGCGGCGGGCGGTCGAACAGCGGCGACCGGTCACACCGCAGAGGCGGAAGCTCCTGGCCGGCGGCCGGCCTGTCGCGCAATGACGTCTGCCGCCCGGGGCCCGGACGCTGCCACCGCACTTGGCCAGACCGGCGAGTTGAGCGCGTTCCAGGTCGGCTCAGAATGCGGCTGCCTTCAGGCCGTGCACGGCGCCGTACCGTTCCGGGGTGCGTACGTGGCCTCCCGTCCGACGCAGTTCCCAGGCGCGGCGCCCGGACGGCCCTCGGGGTGCCCGGCCCGTTCGGCAGCCTCAGCCGAGTTGCTCGGCCAGTCCGATGATGATGCCCTCGGGGCCGCGGACGTAACAGAGCCGATAGCTGTCCTCGTACTGCGCCACTTCACCGACGAGTTCGGCGCCGTGGGCCCGCAGGCGGGTCACGACGTCGTCGATGTGGTCGACGGCGAACATGATGCGACGCATGCCCAGCGTGTTCGCCGGAGCGTCCTTCGGCTCGGCGCTGATGGCCTTCGGCGTGTGGAACATGGCCAGCTCGATTCGGCCGTGGCCGTCAGGGGTCCGCAGCATTGCGATGTCCTGTCGGACGTCGTCGAGCCCGATGACGCGCTCCACCCACCGTCCCTCGACCGGCCCTTTGCCCTCCAGCTCCATGCCAAGTTCGACGAAGAACGAAACAACAGCGTCAAGGTCGTCGACAACGATCAGGACGTTGTCCATCCGCTGGATCGTCATGCTGAGTCCTCCTCGGAGTCGTACGGCCACGATGGCCGCATCCGCCCCTGAGACGGAGCCGCCAGGCCGTTCTCGACATCCTCTGCCACATCTTCTTCGAGGACCTCCTGACACAGCAGTGCCCGTCACACGCCAGTCGTACCGCAGGTCTACCTCAGCAGCACCGTCGCCGTGGCCCTGGTGATCCGGCTCCGGTCGTCAGCACCGCGATCAGCCCTCTGCCCTTCCGACGGCACCGGCGCGGTCGGCGGCGCGCAGGCGGCTCGCCTCCACTCCGTGGCCCCGGCGTCCGGCGTCCGCGTACACCCGCGCCCTCACGTCGGCCTCGTGCCTGGGGTGTGTCACACAGGGTGGTGCCGAAGGCTGGGCGGCCTCCGAAGGTGGTGGGCAGGGCGAGGATCGTGACCGGCTGCCGGCATCAGAACCAGCGCAATCCGGTCAGCTTGGATGGACGCTCGATGAACCGCACGCGACCGACAGCAGGTCAGGGGCCCCCAGGAGGTCGACACTTCGGGCATCACAGTGCGTCCGCAGACGGTGGCAGAGGGCACACCACCCGCCTTGAGCTGCCTGAACGACCATTCGGTCGTCGGTAATCGAACGGGTTGTCTGTAAACCGGTCCTCGATGTGCAGGTGACCTTCACTTCCGGCAGAGTCAACGGCGTCCACCCAGCGAAGTGCAGCCAACTGCCGCATTCGTTCTTCGAATTGAAAGAGAGTCCTACCGTGCGTCGCCACATCGCCACTGTCTCCGCCACCACCCTTCTGGGCCTGGCCTGCGCCACCGGCGTCGCGGAAGCCCAGCCCGCCAGCCTGTACGCCCCGTCCGCGATGGTCCTCACTGTCGCCCAGGGCGAGGACCCGGCCACCGTCGTACGAGCCTCCACCGTCAGCTGCGCACCGACCGCCCAGGGCACGCACCCCGACCCCCAGGCCGCCTGTGCGGCTCTCGCCGCAGCCGCCGGCACCCTCGACACGCTTCTGGCTTCGCCGGACTCGAACCGGGCCTGCCCGATGCACTACGACCCCGTCACCGTCACCGCAGACGGCGTCTGGCAGGGCAGCCGCATCTCCTGGAAGCACACCTTCTCCAACGCTTGCGTGATGTCCGTGACCTTCAACGGAAACCCGCTCTTCGCGTTCTGACCGCCCCGCCGAGACCGGACCGTCCTCCCGCGCGCCCTCGTTCGACGGTTCCCGACCACACGCCAGCCGAGCGCTCCGGGCCAGGCGCCGGAACCACGAGCCGGGACGGGCCGCCCACGCCGGGGGCGGCCGGTATGCGCCCCGATCCGGCATGCTGAGCGACACCGACACCCGCAACGGTGACTGGCTCAACTCGGCGGACTCGGCGGTCGGCGGACCGCTCCCCTGCCGGGCGCGGGGGCAGGCCGCGGGGTGCGGCGGGGGATGTTCTGGCACCGCAAGGGGCGAACGCCTTCGGCCCTGGCCCGCCAGCATCACCCCACGGCCCCTCGTACACGGACGAGCCCGCGTCCCGGTCCGCCGCCACTCCAGGCCGCCCCCCACCACCCGGACTTCCCAGGGTCGGAGGAGGTATTCGACGTTTCGGTGGGTCTTGGCCGACGGTGCCGGTTCGGCAGCAGCACGGCGCGGCACGGCGCCGAGACACACAACAGCAGTGGCCGGAAGGCCGGCTCGTCGTCTCAACCGCCACAGGACCGGTCTCGCCTCTGGGTACAGGGTGAGGCCGCCCGCAGAAAAAGCTGTGGCATCGTCGAAGCCACCACGCGATGCTGCACGGGTGATCGATCGGGATGATGCGGTTCGGATCGTCGAGGAAGAACTGGAACGCGACTACCAGGAGAGGTTGTCGGCGGGACGGGATCCCAGACATATGGCAGTCGTGCGCGCGCGGCGCCACGATCTGGTGTGGATCGTCTCCTGGACATCGGAGGAGTACCTGCGCACCGCGAACCGTGCCTTCGCGCTGGCCGGAAACGGGCCGTACCTGGTTGACCGCATCGACGGAAGCCTGCACCAGATCGGGGTGGTCTCCGCGATGGAGGGCACATGGGAAGCGGACTACCGCGTCCGTATCCGAGGGCAGGTCGTGCGAACCGCCGTGGACGATCTGCACGATAAGGTCCGGGCAGTGGCAGGTACTCGCGGGAGACTCCACGCCCTGCACACCCTGCGCCGCAGCGTGCCCGCGCTTTCCCTCGCGCAGGTCATCGAGTACGTGACCGCCCTGCACGACGGCGCCGTTCCAGAGCACCTCGTGAAAGTCTCTGCTGCAACGCTCATACCTCCCGCCAATCCGGTTCCGACGACCGTCACGACCATTCGCAGAGCCAGGCTCCACCGAGCCCGCCGACTCGAGCAGTAGCCGCAACAGCGCCCCGCCGACGGCGGGCCCGGGTGACGGCGCGCTCCGGCGGCGGACAGCGGCGCGGCGCTGCCGACACTGTCACCGCTGCCGCACACCTCATCCGGCTCCGCTCGTGATCGAGGACAGAAGGCAGCAAGCATCCCAGTATGGGTCCAGCACCTGGTACGCAGTTTCCGCTGGTCGCGCGGTTGCGGAGGCGGACATCGATGGCGCCGGGAAGCGTGCTGTCGGCGCGCAGGCCCGTGAGCGGTCGGAAGACGTCGAGGCCGTCGCATCCGGCGATGAGGTTGCCGAGTACGTGGCGGCTGAGGCGTCTTCTCGGCGGCGGAGACGTGACGGGGCACCTGAGCCGGCGCCGCCGCCGGAATGCGTGTTCAGCACAAGTGGTGCTCAGGGGACAAGGAATTCCTTCATGTCCGGGTACTTCACGTGGGTGCAGCCGCGCTGCTTCGTGATGTCGGCGACGTACGCGCGGAACAGGGTAGCCAACGTCCGAGGGCCGAGCACGTTGTCATAGCGGTAGCTGGAGCTGAGGGTGTGCAGGGCGGGCTTGCCATCACAGATGGAGGAGGCCCACCAAGCGCCACGTGCGTGACCGACCGTCCCCGTCTCGATGATCCCGTCCTCGGCGCCGATGACCTCGTATCCCACTGTGCGTGCCTCTGCACCGAAGTAGGAGGCGGAGCGCAGCCACCAGGGCGAGTGGGTGCGCGCCCCTTGGGCGCTGTCGTACTCGTCGTCGTTCAAGCCTCCGGCGATCCGGCCCACCTGGTCGGGGCTGACTGCCAGAAGGCAACCCTCGATGGGATTCGCCTTCCGGGTGGGGACTGAGAGGGCTCGGTCGGGCAACCGGCCTTGCCCCTGCTCCTTGATATGGCGGGCGAACCAGCTGCACGAACCGCCCGCCGCCTGCGCAGGGCGAAGGGCGGACGGTACGGGGGCCAGCTGGTCGTCGGGCAGAGCGGGCAACTCGGTCCGGCAGCCGATCCGGTCGGTGAGCTCCTCGGCTGCCGAGCGGGCGATGCGGGCGAGGAGCTCACGGTCTGCTGCCGGAACGTCCTCGTAGTCGGCGCGGGCGGTGACGTGCAGCAGAGGCGGAGCCGTCCTTTTGCTGCCGGGTCCGCACTCGGCGCGGATGGTGGTGTACCAGTTCCCGTACCAGCCCAGGGTGCCATCGCCCACTGGCCGGGATTCGGGACGCCGGTCGGCGACAGCGGTCACATCGGGCTTGTCGGCGCCCTCGCTGGTGTAGAACGGCTCGAGCCCGGCGTCGTCACCGACCCAATACAGCGGCTCGGACGTGCCGGCGCCCCGGACCAACAGCGTGAACAGGCTCTTTGTCTTCCCGGGACCGGGCACCTTGTAGACGGTGCAGGAAGTGGACGGCTCGTCGGCATCGAGCCTCAACTCGTGGTCGTCATCGGCCTTTGCCCGGACCATCCCGCCCTGCAGGCCCATCACCTCCGCCCCGGACAGGAGCCCGGCGCACGCCGCGGTGATGTCACGCTCGCTGGCAGCGCGGTCTCGGATGTCATCGACCGTCAGCCAGCCTGCGTACAGGCTCAGGCCGATCCCGCCCCACGCCGTCCACTGCCACAGCCTGATCCAGCCCACGCGCACCGCACACTCCCGGTAGAACCCGTCCGGCGCGAACGTTGCCGCACCAGGCACCGAGCGTAGACGTCCGTTCTCCGACAAGTCGAGGGAGGGCAGGGCCTGACCTGCACTGCCTCAGCCTCCACTGACGTGGTACGCGTCATTCCCAACGGGCATACACCGTCGCCGCGGCCCACCGCAGCGAGCCTGCCACCGCCGCCTCCAACCGCTCCCCCGCAATGCGTCACGCGTCACGCGTCACGCGTCAACAGTGCGGAAACAACACCCCACACCGGCACAGCTCAGTGACGCGCCGTCGCCGCCACCGCGACAACGCCACCCAGAACGCCCAGCACCACACACAACGGCGAATACAAGACACTGTTCCACCGCTGAAACTCCACCGCTGCTCCAGAGTTCATGAAATACCCACCCAGGCCGCGCGCGAGCAGAACCGCCGTCAGGACATACATACCCACCAACCGCAGCCAGACCGGCCCGAGTCCCGGAAGCGACTCATTGACCATCAACGTCAACACAGCACCACCGATCAGTGCCAGACCCACCGCAATAGCACTCTGCGCCGACGGCATCACCCCATCATCGCCACCGCCGATCGTCCTGGTGAACGTCACCGCATCCTTGAACGGCCAGGGCGAAAAGGCCCACACGAAATGCAGCACACCGATTGCCGTCAGAACAATCGCCAGCCCCACAGGGACCGCAGTCCGGATCATGTCCAGCACCTTCGGCTCAGCCAATGAGACAACAACCAGTATGGCAACGCCCCAAGCAGCACCAGCAGTTGGGGGCCCGACCACCCACACCCGACGTTGATTCGCTCCTTCCGCATCACCACGCTGGGCGGGGTGCTTTTCAACGCGCGGGACCGAGAAGAATCGTGTGCACCCCGCTCACCGCCCGGCAGGAGAAGACGCCACGTCCTGGCGCGTGCCTGACTCGATGGGTACCGCCGGGTCAGCGGTCTTCGCCCGCATCCGCGCGCGACCCGCCCTGCACCGCCGCCGTAGCCGCTCCGGGAGCACCGAGAACGGCTGAGATACGCAGACGCTCCACGCTCCGGCGCCATGACCGGCGAGGTGCCGTTCGCTCGCAGCGTGTGCGTCTCGGCATCTCGTCCTTCCACTCGGACAACGTCGCCCTGCCGCATCGGCGCCACACCGACGGTGAGATCCGCGCACGCTGCCCGCCGGTCGTGATCAGCGTGTTCACCGGCGCCAGGGGGTCACCGGCCATTGCCTTGGCCAGCAGGACGGCGGCGGCCAGCGGCAGCAAAGTCACAGCGAGCGCCGCGCCGGTGTTGGCGACGTGCCGCATGTTCACCCGCCGGGATGCGTCAGAGGTCATGCTGCTCATTCCAGCGACTGCCTGGCCGGGCCGCATCCGGCAGCGTACTCAGTGTTCGTCGTCCCGTACTCAGGTGGTGGTGGGCAGGACGACGTCACAGCAGCTTCCATGCCAGGGACCGTTCCCGCCTCGCGGCCGCCGTCGGCAGGGCGGATCCGGGGGGACTCGCGGAGGACGGAGCCGAGCTGCACCTGCGCGCCGGAGAGGCCAGCCGTCGGCCATGGGAGCGCCAAGCGGTGGCCGGGCAGAAGCTCATAGAGCATGCCCTCCGAGACCGCGCGCAGCGGAACCGTGCTCAGCAGTCGGTCAGCCCGAGGCGAGGGCAGGAGCGGCCCGTCGACCCAGGAATGTCCCCGATTCCCGCGGGACTTCCCGCGGGACAGCCACGACACCTCGTCGGCCGTCGGCATCGCGCTGACGGTGCTGGGCCCGGAGACCCACCGCGGCCGGCCGCCGTCACACCGGGAGGCCTGGACGGCGGACAGCCCCGTCCGCCGACACTTGCCCTGACGTGAGCGGGCGTGGCCGTGGCCGTCAGTGCCGCGCCGAGCGACCGCCACGAGGCGCCGTGCGCAAGTCCCGTGCGACGGCCGAGTTCATCGGAGCGCGGGTGGCCTCGTGGATTTCTCCGAGGAACGATGCGGCTGTTGGTCCTGACCGGCCGGGGCGGTGCCGGCGCACGGCGGGGTGGGCCCGCACCAGGCTCGGTGCGGGCCCGCCCACCTGCTGGGTTCCCTTGTCGTGGCCGCGCCCCGGTGGTCAGCGGTTGTCGTCGAGCTCCTGGTGCATCTGGGGCTGGTCGTCCTGGTCGTGGGTCACCGCGTAGTGCTCCATCTCCCGGAACGCGCTCGACGCGACGCCGAGGATGTCCTTGTACGGGTTGACCCCCACGGTCTTTTCCGCCCCGCCACCGAGGAGGCCGCCGCCGATCCCACTGACGACCTTGTGGCCGCCGGCCAGCGGCTTGGCGGCAAGGTCCATGACGCCCTTGGGCAGGCCGGCCATGTCGGCGTACTTGTCGGTGAGCGCGGTGCGGATCATGGCGATGAACGCGTCGTGGGACGGCCCGGGCAGGAACTTCTTGTAGTAGTTGACGGCCTGCTTGGTCATGAAGACGCCGTCGTCGGTCTTCTTCCACTCCTTGTCGCGTTCCTGGTTCCACAGGCGCTCGACCTCGTCGGCGTCCTTGGGCAGGAGCCACTTCTCAGGGGTGCCGAGGTAGTGGTTGACGTAGTGCCAGGCACACATGAAGCCGTGGGCGTCGTCCTTGGACACATCGATGCCGAGATTGCGCATGGCCTGGAGGATCTGGGTGGAAAAGACGCAGGCCGCGCCGGTGGTGTACTTCTGGGAGACCGGTTCGCCCCACTTGGCGTAGTCCCACTCGCCGCTCTTCTTGTGCAACTGGCGCACCGAGGCGTGGACCAGGCGCACTTTGGTGACGTTGGCGGCCAGGGTCCCGTCCGTCATGGCGTCCCTCTTGTCCATGTCGATGAACAGACGGGAGGACTGCGACAGGCGCCGACCCGGCCCTTCGACACCTCCCAGACGGCCGGTGGAGCGCAACGTGAAGGCCCCGGTCGGTGAGAGGTAGGTGCCGATCAGGCCGACGGTGCCCTGGAGCATGGACACCTCACCACGGTGGCGGTCGAAGAACTTCTCGGCGGCCTTGACGTCCGCCGTGCTCCAGCCCGGCGGCTCGGCCTCGGCGTCCTTCAGGAACTCCGCCAGCCGCGGTGGCAGGGAGGAGTAGTCCATGCCCGGCTTAAGGGTGTTGATGGTGCGGAAGAGGTGGTTGACCCCGTCGACTTCCCGCCTGTCGATGAGGTCGGAGACGAGCGCGTCGGCCTTCGGGTCGCCGGCCTTGCTCGCGGCCTCGAGTTCTTGGGCCACGTACTGAGCTGTCAGTGGCACAGCGGCTGCTCCGTTTCTCGGTGTGGGGTGCGGGGAACGCCGGCCCGTGGTCGGAGACCCGGGGCGTCCGGAGATCTCACCGTGTTCGCCTCCCGTGCGGCGCAGGAGGGGACGTGGTACGGCACCACGTGCGCACAGCGCACGGGTACCGGGCAGACACACCGCGACCGCTGGCTGCTGACCGGGCGGGCAAGATCTCCGGACGCGATCTTGCCCGCCCGGGGCATACGCCGACGATTCCCCGTTCGGAGTACACGGAAGTGCGCCCCGCGCACTGCGGGGCGCACGTGATGGGCATGCCGGATGCCATGACCTGGCCTGCCGGACCCCCTGGGGCGCGGCACACGGGGCCTGCTGCGCACGGGGGGGGCGCCCGCGGCCCGAAGGACGGAGCGATCTGCGTGGATCGGTTCCACTGCCCGGGTCAGCGGACGCGCAGCGAGCTCATCTGGTTGTCGTAGAGCTCCGCGATCATCGACCCACCGGTCCCCGAGCGGATGTAGATGAGCGGGTCCTGGTGGTTCTTGCCGTCGTACGTGTTCCATTCCCGGCCGGTCCTGTTGTAGAAGGCCGAGGCACGGTCGTCCATGCCCTGCTGGGCGAGGGCGGGGGAACCGGTCCGGAACCAGGCCATGGTGCCGGTGCTGTCGCGGTTGTCGAAGATGCACATGTACCCGTCGGGGCAGCGTTCGAAGCCGCCGGCGGCGTCTGCCGGGGTGGCTGACACGCCGGCCGCCAGGCAGCCGACCAACAGGGCTGAGGAGCATGTTCCGCAGGGGCGTGTTCGTCGTCGTCGCGGCCCTCAGCATGACAGGAAGCTCTCGTGGATCCAGACGTTCCCGATGACACCGACCAGGGCGGGAACCTGTGTCCCCGGTCCGGACCGGTACCGCACGCCATCGGCGGTGACCCGGCACATCTGGTCGGCGACCGTTCCATGGCCCGGTGCGGTCGTGGCGCCGGCCGGTGTGACCGCGAGTGTCGTACCGGCCGCCGCCAGCAGAGCGGCAGCAGCCACCATGCCTCGATGACGGGTCGTCCTGTTCCGATGTCCCATGCTCTCTCCCTCAGCATCGTGATGCGGTTCACCGCGGCCGCACGGCGGCGGCTCTCGTAAGGGGGGCGCGTGTTCCGGTCACGCATGCCGCGTGTTCGGATCACGCGCGGCAGAGCTCGGCAAGGCACTGTCGTATCCGCCGTCTTGCATGCGGCGATGAGCATCGGTGAGTACCGCCGTGTGACGGCGGAGGAACCGGAACGCGGCAGGCGGGACAGCGATTGGACCTGGAACCTGGTGGAGGACGTCCGCGAGGCGGAGGAGGCGACGGAACCGCCGGCCTCGGTGGCACGGTACTGCCATACGTACACGGCGTGGGCGCCGCTGGACGTCCTCCTGCGGCGCGTCGGTTTCCCGGTGGACGTGACGCACGGGGAGGAGGAGCTCCACGGGGAGGGCGAGGTACCCGGGTTCTTCCGGTACTTGCCCGTGCAGCGGGTGCGCTGCGCCGCCGAGGCCTTCTCCGCGATGCCGTACGACCGGCTCATCGAGGGTGTCGACCATGGTGCGGTCACGGATAAGGGCGTCGGCCCCTTCGCCGGTGACTCCGTCAAGACCCTCCAGTGGGCACGTCACTTGTACGAGGGGCTCGTCTCCTTCTTCGAGAGAGCGGCACGAGACGGCCATGCCGTGCTGGTGTGGCAGCAGTGAACCGCGGTGGTCGTCGACCTGGTATGCCCGCCTGGGCGGGGCTGCGTGTCAGTGGCACTGACTACCGTGGTGGCCATGATCGACGCCGATGACGTCCGCCGTATCGCCCTGTCCTTTCCCGAGACGGTGGAGAAGGAAGCATGGAGCATGCCCACTTTCCGGGTGGCCGGGAAGATGTATGTCACGATCCCCGACGATCAGACCTCGTTCGCCGTGCGCTGTCCGAAGCACGAGCGCACGGAGCTGATCGCCGCCGAGCCGGAGAAGTTCTGGGTGCCGCCGCACGAGGCCAGTTCGGCATGGGTCCGGGTGCGGCTCGCCGCACTGGACGGCCTGGACGAACTGCGGGACATCCTGGTCGACTCCTGGAGACAGGCGGCGCCGGACCGGCTGGCCGAGGAGCACCCGGACCTGCGGCCGGGCGCGGGGAACGGTGGTGGGTAAGCACCGACCCGGCAGGCGCACGGCACGTCTCATGACAGGCCTGGCGGGCAAGGGCGGGGCGTCGGACGGACGGGCGTCGTGGCCGCCCCAGGACCCGGAACTCCGCGCGTTCCGCGCATCACTTGGGCGACGACGCAGGTTGGCCGGGCCGCCGCCGCCCTCGGACTGCGCAGCCGGCGAGGGGGTTTTGGCATGGGCTCCTGGAGTGGGCGCCGATGGGAGGAGCCGCGGGCCGCGAGCGATCACACCGTAGGCGGCGTTCCTGCCGCCGCCAGTCGTCGGAGCAACTGCCGGGCCGCGGCCCCCTTCGGCAGGTCGCTGACCTGGCCGTCGCCCACCTCCACCACCCGCCACTCGCCGTCTTCCCGCAACGCGAGGTCCGTTGTGACGAAGCGGCAGCCCAGCGCAGCGACCAGCGGCCGGACGAAGGCGGGATCGGGCTCCGGCCGCAGTCCCGGGCTGTCGGGGTGCGCGGTGACGAGGACCGGGCTGCCGTCGACCCACCAGACGCGCGCCTCGCCGACGCCGGGGCGGAAGCGCTCGAAGGCGCGGATCACCACGCCCCCGACGAGAGCGTCGCCCTGAAGCTCCAGGAAACGGGCGACGACGGAGGCCAGGCGGCGCGTGTCCGCGAGGTCGGGTACGAAGCAGGCCTCGTGCCACTCGTGCTTACGGGATTTCACATAGTCCTTGACGACCGCCGGCCCGCCACCGAGTGCGGAGGCCGCGGCGGCGAGATCCGATGCGGCCGGGGGCGTGCCAGGAGTGGTGGGGAGCCACACGCTGCGCGGGGTGACCGGCTCGAACACCCCGTACCAGCCGGGAAGCTCGTGCGCCCGCCGGTAGTCCTCCGGCGAGGTCGCCGGCGTCACCCCGCGTGCGGTCAGGGCGTCGGACAGGACACCGTACTGCTCGGCCGTGAGCATCCAACCTCGGTACCAGGCGGCTCCGGAACCCTTCGGGACCCGGGCCACGGCAGCGGTCGCGTCACCGGCCGTCAGGGCCTCATGGTCGATCAGCGCGACCGGGTGGACCAGGTCACGGGCCGCACAGGCCTCGTCCGCGAAGTGTCCGTCGGTGCGTTGTGGCCGGATCGGATCTGCGCAGAAGATGAACGTCGCCCCCATGCGCGGCACTCTATCCGGCTCGTCTCCCATCCTCCCGGCCGGTTCGCAGCCGGTTCGCAGCCGGTCAGCAGCCGGTTGGCGGCCACGACCAGCGGCCCACCACCCCGCTGCCGGTTCCATTGTCAGTGCCGGATGTGAAGCTGACCGGTATGGACGACAGGATTCTCCGGCGCCGGGTCTATGGCGCCGACCACGACGACCCGGACCCCGGTCCACGCCCCGACCGTGTCTACGGCGAACTCGTGGGCGGGCCCCTCGACGGACTCCTCCTCGACATCACGGGCTGGAGCGGGTCTCAACTTGGCGAAGAGGCCCGGCTCCCCACGGAGATAGGCCGGTACGGTTCCGGTGGCCGTGCCCACTACCGCCGGCGCGGAACCGATCCCGATCACTGGGACTGGACCGGTGACAGCCCGTGATCCCGCGCCCGGTGCCGAACCGGTCGGGTCAGGCTGTGGCGGGGTCGGGCTCGGCGGCCCGTGCCGGGGGCGCGAGGCGGCCGGTGCAGTCGAGGCCGTACAGCGTGCCGACGCAGCCAAGGCCCAGGAGCGTCAGGGCGATCCGGGGCAGGGCGGATACTCCGGCGGCGCGGGTGGCGGCGAGTGCCGCACCGGTGAGGAAGTTGCCGGGCGGTCCCCCTCCCCCGCGTCCTCGGTGAGGGTGTGCGGGTCGACCACACGGGTGCAGCGGGTCCGGCCGGTGACTTCCTTTTCGTCGAACCGGCCGAGGGACCCCGGTTCCGATGTGGGCGAGCGGGCGAGCAGGCCGTGGGCGGCGCAGTAATCGTCGTCGTACACGGTGCCGAGGTAAGCGCTGCGGACCGGCGGGGAAGATGGCCGCGATGCGGGTGTCCTCGGGCAGGATGCGGGCGAGCCAGCCGACGGCCAGGGCGACCGCGACCGCGCCGACGCTCCAGCCGCCGGTGGCTTCGTGGGACGCGGCGAACTAGTGGGCCTCGGAGACACTGTCGTGGGCGACGTGACGGGTTGGATGCTGGTGCCGGTCCGCGCATCAGCCGCGGTCGCGGGGCCGGCCGGCCGGCCGAAGATGGTGGACACGATGGTGTCGGGTGGGAGAGGTGAGCTCCGCACGGGACGGAAGGACGGCAAATAGTTCAAAGTTTCCTGAATTCATGGAGTCGTGTACCTTCAGGGTGTGCTGACACTTGCCCCCGAAATCGAGGTGCTGGCGCGGTTCGGCCGCGCGCTCGCCGACCCGATCCGTTGCCGTCTCCTACTCGCGTTGCGTGAGGCGCCTGCCCATCCCTCCGACCTCGCCGACCGCTTGGGCATCTCCCGCACCCGGCTGTCCAACCATCTGGCCTGCCTGCGGGACTGCGGCCTCGTCGTGACCGTGCCCGTGGGCCGCCGTGTCCGCTACGAGCTCGCCGACGAGCGGCTCGGGCGGGTACTGGACGATCTGCGAACGGCCGTCGTCGCCGTCGAGGCGGACCGGACGTGCCCCGACGCCGACGAGAAGGGTTGCTGCTGACCGTGGCCGTGACATCTCTCGGGCCCTCCCCCGCGCGCCGGGACACACTCACCCGCCGAATACGCCTGCTGGTCACCGCCACCATCGCCTACAACCTGGTCGAGGCCGTCGTCGCGATCACCGCGGGCACCATCGCCTCTTCAACCGCGCTGATCGGCTTCGGACTGGACTCCGTCATCGAGGTGTCCTCGGCCACCGCGGTCGCCTGGCAGTTCTCCGCACCTGATCACGCCGCCCGCGAGGCCCGTGAGAGGCGAACCCTGCGGATCATCGCGGTCTCGTTCTTCGCTCTGGCGGCCTATGTGTCCGTGGACTCCGTCCGTGCGCTCGCCGGGAGTACGGAGGCCCACGGTTCGCTCCCCGGCATCGCGCTGGCCGCGTTGTCGCTCGCGGTGATGCCGTTCCTGTCCGCCGCACAACGCAGGGCCGGACGGGAGCTCGGGTCCGCCTCCGCCGTGGCCGACTCCAAGCAGACGCTGCTGTGCACCTATCTGTCCGCCGTACTGCTCGTCGGCCTCGTCGCCAACGCGACCCTCGGCTGGTCATGGGCCGACCCGATCGCCGCGCTGGTCATCGCCGCGGTGGCGGTCAAGGAAGGCCGGGACGCGTGGCGCGGCGACGGCTGCTGCGCCACGCCCGCTTCCCCCTCCACGCCGACGGCCGCGCCCGCTTGCGCCTCGGCGCCGACGCCCCCGGCCACAGCGACGGACGCGTGCCGCCCCAGCGTTGATGGCGGCTGCTGCTGACTCTGCGGTCGTCCGCCCCCACCGGACACACTGCCGTCACGGCCGCGTCGCAGCGGCCTGACAGAGACCCGGCAGCGAAAGACCAGGGGCCTTTCGGACGACGGGCAGGACTTGGCGGGCGCGCGGCGTCGGCACGGCACTGTCGGCACCGGCAGCACACCTGCGCGGCACACCACCGCGGTGACGGCGCCGCGGTGACGGCGCCGCCCCGCTCGACGCACTCACACGGCGTTGTCGGGAGCGATCTCCTCGATCAGGCCCTCAACGAGCTTCTTGATCTCGTCGCGGATGGGACGTACGGCTTCGACGCCCTGACCCGCCGGGTCCTCCAGCTTCCAGTCCAGGTACCGCTTGCCGGGGAAGACCGGGCAGGTGTCGCCACAGCCCATGGTGATGCAGACGTCCGACGCCTTGACCGCGTCCACGGTGAGGATCTTCGGGGTCTCGGCGGACATGTCGATGCCCACCTCGCGCATCGCCTCGACGGCGGCGGGGTTGACCTGGTCGGCGGGGGCGGAGCCGGCCGACCGGACCTCGACGCGGTCTCCGGCCAGGTGGGTCAGCCACGCGGCGGCCATCTGCGAGCGGCCGGCGTTGTGGACGCAGACGAACAGGACGGAGGGCTTCTCGGCCATCGGAGGTCTCTCTTGTCTCGCGACGAAGCAGGCATATCAGGGTTCACTGACATCAGCACCTGGTGGTGTCACCCACCACTGATGTGTGACAGTATCAGCCCATGATGACGTCAGTCGACACTGAACTGATCCGCGTCCTGGCCGACCCGCTCAGGCTGCGGATCGTGGCGCTGCTGGCCCGTGAGACCCTCTGCACCACCCACCTCGTGGAGGAGACCGGCGCCCGCCAGACGAACCTCTCCAACCACCTGAGAGTGCTGCGCGAGGCCGGGGTCGTGGAGACCGAGCCGTGCGGCCGCTTCACGTACTACAAGCTGCGGCCCGACGTCATCGCACAACTCGCTGACCAATTCGCCGAGCTGGCCGCCACCGCTCGTACCGCCGCCGACAACAAGAGAGCCTGCCCGTGACCCGCACCGAAGCACCCGCGACCACCGAGGAGACATCGGTGGTCGCGAAGCTTTCGACGCTCGACCGATTCCTCGCCGTATGGATCCTGCTCGCCATGGCCCTCGGGCTGGGGCTCGGCCGGGTGGTCCCCGGTCTGAACGACGCCCTGGCGAAGGTCGAGATCGGCGGGATCTCACTGCCGATCGCCGTCGGCCTGCTGATCATGATGTACCCGGTCCTGGCGAAGGTCCGGTACGACAGACTGGACGCCGTCACCGGTGACCGCAAGCTCATGGTGTCGTCGCTGGTGATCAACTGGGGCCTCGGCCCGGCGGTGATGTTCGCGCTGGCGTGGATCTTCCTGCCGGACCTCCCCGAGTACCGCACCGGCCTGATCATCGTCGGCCTCGCCCGCTGCATCGCCATGGTCATCATCTGGAACGATCTGGCCTGCGGCGACCGCGAGGCGGCCGCCGTGCTCGTCGCGCTCAACAGCGTGTTCCAGGTCCTCGCCTTCGGCCTGCTCGGCTGGTTCTACCTGGACCTCCTGCCCGGCTGGCTCGGACTGGGCGATGGCGCGGCGCTCGACATCTCCATGTGGAAGATCGCCCTGAATGTCGTCATCTTCCTCGGCATCCCGCTGCTGGCGGGCTTCCTGACCCGCCGCATCGGCGAGAAGAAACTCGGCCGCGAATCCTACGAGTCGGGTTTCCTGCCGAAGATCGGGCCGTGGGCGCTGTACGGGCTTCTGTTCACGATCGTCATCCTCTTCGCGCTGCAGGGGAAGACCATCACCTCCCAGCCGCTCGACGTGGCCAGGATCGCCGTCCCGCTGCTGGTGTACTTCGCGGTCATGTGGTTCGGCACCTTCCTGCTCGGCAAGGCCATCGGCCTGAACTACGACCGGACCGCGACGCTCGCCTTCACCGCCGCCGGCAACAACTTCGAGCTGGCCATCGCGGTCGCCATCGCCACCTTCGGTGTGACGTCCGGCCAAGCCCTCTCCGGCGTCGTCGGCCCGCTCATCGAGGTTCCGGTGCTGGTGGCCCTGGTGTACGTGTCACTGGCCTGGCGCAAGAGGTTCACGTAGAGGCGGGCTGCGGAGGCCGGGGCGCCCCGTCCTCCGGAGCCCCCTGATCAGGACAGGCCGCTGACGACCTGCCGCACCCGTGCGGCCACGTCGTCCGGCAGGGGGGCGTAGTGGATCCGGGAGAGTTCTCCCTGGCCCTCCTCGCTCGCCGTGTAGGTGAGGAAGGACTTCAGGGCGGGCAGCACATCCGCCTGATTCCCGGAGTCGCACACGATCTCGTACGTGACGAGGACAATGGGGTACGCGCCGCTCGCCCTCGTCCTGTGGTCGAACGTCAGCGTCATGTCCTTGCCCGCACCGCTCACATGCGCCGTGGCGATACCGGCCGAGGCGGTCTCGGCGGAGACGGCGACGGGTTCCGCCGCGCCCGTGTCCAGCCTGACCGCGGGGAGCCCCTTCGCCTTGGCGAAGGACAGCTCGAAGTAGCCGATCGCGCCGTCGATCCCCTGCACCTGGGACGCCACTCCACCGGAGCCGGCGGCCGACCGACCGCCCTTGGCCTGCCAGGTCTTGCCCTTCGGGTACGGCCACTCCTCGGGCGCGGCTCCGGCGAGGTAGGCGTTCAGGTTCTGGGTCGTGCCCGATTCGTCGGAGCGGTGCACCGCGCTGATGGGGGTGGCGGGGAGCTGGATGCCGGGGTTGAGCCACTGGATCTCGGGCGCGTTCCACATGGTGATGTCGGAGTCGAAGATCTTGGCGAGGGTGGCGGCGTCCAGGACGAGGTCCTTCACCCCGGTGAGGTTGTAGCCGATGGCGATGGGCCCGCCGACCATGGGCAGATCTATGGCCCTGCCTCCCCGGCAGGCCTCCCGGGAGCGCTCCACCTCATCGGGCTTCAGCGGACTGTCGGTTCCGCCGATGACCGTCACCCCGCGCAAAAACTGGGCAACGCCCCCGCCGGAACCGATCGGCACATAGCGGATCTCCACCCCGGGGCACGCCTCTGTGTACTCGCGCATCCAGTGCTTCATCGCGTTCTGCTGCGCGCTGGAACCCGACGCCGCCAGCCGGCCCCGCTCCGCGCACACGATGCTGCTCGTGTGCGCGGGGGACGGACCGTTGTCACTGACGGCCGTGGTGCCGCAGGCGGACAGGAGCAGGGCACCCCCCGCCACTGCCACGCCCGTGCCCAGCAGACATCCGCGATGTGCCCGTCGACGCTGCACCTGTCGTTCCTTTCCGAAGGCGGGAACATAGATGCTTGCCTCTATGGGCGGGGCCCTGGTGACGCACCGACGAACATCCGCCGTCCTTTGAGCGACGTGCTGGGCGCGCCCGGCTGTTACCCGCGGGCCTCCTTCCAGGCCAGCGCGAAGAGTTCGTGCACCGGCAGGGGCGGCAGGAGGCGGGTGAACGGGCCTCGGAAGCCGCTGTCCTCCGTCGTGACCAGGTACAAGGGGAGCTTCGCCGTCTCCAACGGGAGGTGGGGAGCCTTGAGTTCGGTCCACGGCCCCGGTATGAACGCCGTCCGACCCACACGGGCGCGCTTGCCGGTCTCGATCGCGCCGACGGATGCGAGCTCGGCCTGGGCCTTCTTGTGGCGGGCCGCCGTCCAGCCGTTCCACCGCCGGACGTTCTGGTCCGTCGGCCGGGCGAGGGCGAGGAGCTGGAGGTACAGGGCGGCCGCGTCCGGTCCCACGGAGAGGGCGTCCGAGACTTCGGCCGACAGGTCCGGGACGCTGTGGCGCGGGTTCGTCTCGTACGCGCCCGACGGTACCGGGGTCTCCTCGGCGCGCCTGACCATGCGGGCCAGGCCGCCGTTTTCCTCGTACAGGATCTCGATCCGGCGTGCCGCCTCTTCGACCGGGGTGTCCTTGCGGCGGCCGGCCAGCCCGGACGGGCGGAGGAAGACCTCGGTGCCGGGTACGGCGACGACGAGGCAGTCGTCGTCGTACGCCACCGAGGGGTTGTTCCGGCCGTACTCGGACCAGGTGCACGGCAGTACCGGGCCCTCGTAGGGCCGGAACGCCGGGTCGGCCGGTGCCGTGCGGGCGAGGTCGGCGTTCCAGCCGACGGGGACGAGCATGCCGGGGTCGTTGAGCGTGTGGAGCACTTCGGTGTGGAGGCGGCGGGCGTGCGCGCGTGCCGGATCGCCGACCGGGCGCTCGGTGAGCAGCCAGGCCAGGACGGTGGCGGGGCGGGTGTGCGGGAGGTCCGAGGACCGGACGTACTCTCCGGGGCCGCCGTCGTCCTTGGCGCGGTGGAGGCTCAGGCCGCCGGTGCTGCCGCCGGCGAGGACGAAACGCGGGCGCGGCGGGGTGTGGGGCTCCGGCCCGGTGCCGGGCTCCTCGCCGTCGGTGGAGGCGGAGAGGCGCTGGGCCCATTCGATGCCGATCCCCAGGTCGGCTTCGAGGGCCACCGCCAGGTCCTCGTCGGCGTACGGCCGGCGGCCGACCAGGCGGTTCCACTCCTCGCCCATGCGTTCGGCGGCACGGACCATGCCTCCGTCCGCCCACAGGTCGGCCGGGTCGTCGGGGACGCCCGCGGCGAGGACCGCTCCGGTGCCGGACGGGCCGATGGTGTGCGGCAGCCCGTTGTACACCCCGCCGACGTCCTTGTCGGCCTTGTACGGCGCCGTGCGCAGCAGCTTCTTCTGTTCGTCGTATCCCATGGGGCGGGGCAGTCCGGCCAGGACCAGCGTCGCGAGGGAGCGCCGGACGCCGGTGCGGCGGCAGAAGGCCAGGACGGCGTCCGGGCCGACGGGCAGCGGCCCGTGCTCGTCGAGGAGTCCGAGGAAGCGGGTCAGCCGGGAGGCGTCGTCACGGGTGACCGTGACGGTGACGGTCTCCGGCGCGGCCGCCCGGTCGGGATTGGTCACCTCGTCGGGGGCGATGGTCCCCGAGGGGGCGGGGGCTTCCGCCGGCTGGACGAATCGCACGGTCTTGGCCCGGTGGGCCGGTCCGGAGACGGCGGCCCGCAGGCGCTCGTCGTCGAAGCAGGCCATGGGAGCCCTGCCGGTGCGCCAGGTGCTGCCCCGCACGGCGAAGGGCTGACCGGCCCAGGTCTCCAGCAGTGCCCTGAGCGCGGTCCGCTGGTGTTCGCCGGTGAGGGCCACGGCGGCGCGCCAGGCCGCGGCGTCGATGTGGCCGAGCAGCACGCTCCAGTCGAAGGGCTGCGCCGGCGGAGCCAGGCGGCGGGTCTCGTCGTCGAGCTCGCCACGGAGGAAGGCGCCGTCCGCGGCGACGGCGGTGAGGGTGGCCGGGTGGGGCTGCGGGTCGCGGCGGTCGCTCGGGCCGCGGTACTCCGGCAGGAGGCCCCACAGCGCCGGCACCAGCTCGGTGTCGGGGACCTGGGCGGGCAACCGGACGGCGGGCCCGGACCGCATGATGCGGACCCGCCGGGACAGCTCCTCGCGGCGGCGCAGCACGTCCGCCGCCAGCCGGGCGGCCCGCCGGACGCCCGTTGCGATGTGCGCGTCGGACACCCCGTCCGGGATCCGCTCGGGGTCGGCGAGGAGGGCGCGTACCGCCTCGTCGGCCACGGCGCGCAGGGCGGTGGAGGAGGCGGTGTCGCGTGGGACGAGGAAGTGCCAGAAGGCGGGCGGTGGGAAGGGGGTGTCGCAGTGGGAGCGGCGGGCGGTCCTGTAGCCGGGGACGTTGGGGCTCTGGAAGCCGCGTACTTCCCACAGCAGGGAGCCGTCCTCGGAGGCGTGGCAGCGGATGCTCGCCTCCTCCGCGAGGACGCCTTCCTCGCCGCCCTCGGGCATGCGCACGATGCCCCAGGGCTCCTGGCCCAGTTCCGATATCCGGTAGGTGGCGGTGCGGCCGTCGATGCCTTCCAGGACGAAATCGGTGGGGGCCTCCGTGCGATGGCCGGTGCGGTGGAGGACGCGGAAGCCGACCAGGTTCCCCGCCTGGCCGAGCGGGGACGCGGGGGCACCGTGGGGCAGCGGTGCCAGTGTGCACGCCCTGGGGAACAGGGCCGTGCCGGGGCGGAGTTCGCCGGAGGTGTGGAACTCGGGGAGGGTGGTGTCCTCGGTCCGGGCGCCGGTCGCCGGGTCGAGACGGGCCCATCCCTTGAAGTACGTCTCGGAGCTCCACATACGGCGTCCGTCGGACATCTGCAGGTCGGCCCCGGCGATGCCCTCGCGGCCGCCGGGGCGCAGGACGCGCTCACCGTCGTGGCGGCCGCCGCCGTCGGCGCTCTCGAACTGGAAGCCGAGGCCGCCTCTGATGGACCCTCCGAACGGGATGACGCCCAGGACGTCCTCGGGCACGAAGACGTCGTCGGGGCGGTCGGCCCAGAAGGCGTGCTCGGCGTATCCGGCCTCCCGGGTGTTCCAGCCGACGAGGAAGTGTCCGCCGACGAAGTGCACGGAGTGCATGGTGGTGTCGTCCGGGACGGAGAAGTCGGCGGAGGCGCGCGGCCCGGCGTGGTCGACGGCGACGGCCCGGGTGTGCGAGTACACGCTCAGCACGGGCCAGGTGCAGGTCACGCCCGCCACCTCGTGGCCCTGCTCCTCGAACTCGGCGAGTACGGCGTCCAGGGCGGGCCAGCTCAGCTCTTCCGGCAGTCCGGCACGAAGGGAGCGGGCGAGCGGGCCCACCAGGTCCAGCGCCGCCAGGGCCTCCTCGATGCCGTCCAGCGCGGTCGCGGTGGGCCGGTCGAGCAGGGTCGCCAGCTCCTCCACGGCCTCGTCGGCGGCGCCGAGCCCACCGCCGCGGAGCGCGTCGAGCAGCCCGTTGACCCGGCGGTGCACCTCGGCGGCGATGCCGGAGTTCTCCGGGAGGCGGGTGATGGCCGTGCCGGGCGTGCGGGAGCCGGAGAAGCGGCCGCGGAGCAGTTCCTCGTGGACGGTGCCTTCCAGGCGCGGCCCGAAGACGGGGTCCTCGGCCAGGGCCTTGAGGTCGCGGCGCGAACGGTCGCCCCAGAACTCCAGGGGTACCTGTCCGCCCGGGTCCTCGACGGGGATGCCCTCGGCGAGGCAGGCGTCGAGCAGGTCGGCGTCCAGGCCGGTGTAGTGCCACTTGGTCTTGTGGAGGCACACCGGGACGCCCGCCGCGCGCAGCCGGGGGGCGAACAGGGCCACGAACTCGAACAGTTCACCGGGCATCGGCTGGCGCACGATTCCGCCGCCCGAGGGACGGAAGGCGTAGTCACCGGCGAACCGTCCCAGCCAGGCGGCGTGTCCGCCCTCGGGGACGATCCGGCCGGCAGCCGGCGCCTGGGCCGCTCCCGAGCGGATCAGCAGCCGCAGCCAGGGTGCCGCGTCGCTCTTCGACGAGGGGAAGAGCTCGAGGAGAGCCGCGTTCACCTCGTCGCCCTGCGGGTGCTCGGCCAGTACCGCCGCCGCCGCGTCCAGCAGGGTGTCCGGCAGGGCCTTGCCACGCGCCTGGGCCAGGACCGTGCCCAGAACGCGGGCGTCCTCGTCGGTGCCCATTCCCGCCGCCTGGGCCGATGCCCGCACGCGGCGTGCCAGGTCGGCCGGGATCTCGCCGGGGGACGCGGCCCACACGGTCAGCAGCCGGACGTACTCCTCATGCGCTTCCTTCGGCGGGAAGGTGGCCGCGACCCACCGCTGGTACGCCGTCAGTTCCTTGGCCGGCAGGGCGCCTGCGCGGGCGAACAGCAGCGTGTTGGCCCGGTGGAAGTCGGGGTCGACAGCGAGGGCGTGCTCCCGCTCGGCCTTCCGGGCCTCCGCGTACGCGCGCCCGGCGTGGCGCGGTGAACGCACCGCGGCGGTCAGCCAGTGCCCCACCGTGTCCCAGAACCACGGCAGATGAGCGGGTGGAAGCTGCCGGGCGTGTATCGCCATCCCGTCCAGGAACCGCCCCGGCTTCTCCCAGGCCACGGGCAGCTGTCGATTCGCCGCGTCGAGCAGGTCCCGCGCCGCGGGTCCGGCGCCGGGGTCGTGCGCGAGGACCCAGTCGACGTACAGGGCGGAGGAGATGGGCGTCCGGGGAAGCGCAACAATCATGGAAGGCATCCTGGCACGGGCCACTGACAAGGCCGGGTGCCGTACGCCGGCCCCCACGGGCCGATGGGGGCGATCCGGACCGCAGCGGTCATGCCGCGTGCCACCGGGGCGCGGCGGCCCCTGCTGGGGTCCGGGCACGCGGCCCCGACGGCAGCCGTCAAGGGACCGCTGGGACTCCGTCAGCGCCGCGTCAATCGGTGCCGGCGGCGGCTGTGTTGCGGCTACGGTCGTCGCCATGGAACGTATCCGTGGTGTCGGGTCCGCCGAACGGCCCGCCTCGGTGGTGCGGGACGGCCGCTGGGCGGTCGACGCTCGTTTCGCGTGTGCCTGTGCGGGGACCCTGCTCGGGCTGCTGCTCCTGGTCGACGCGGGTGCGGGGAGCCTGACGCGGTGGCGTGCCGTGCTGTGGGCCGCCCTGGCCGTACTGCTGTGGGCGGTGCTCACTCCGCCGAGCGTCTCCGCGCGGCCGGGCCTCCTGGTCTCGCGTGGCCTGCTGCGCGAGCGGAGCGTACGCACCGACCGCCTGGTGTCGGTGCGCCGGTCCGACGGTGTGGCGCAGCGGCTGATCCTGCGGGACACGGAAGGTGGTCGCGTGGAGCTCGACCCGCGGGTGCTGGTCGCCAATCCGCCGTTGTGGCGGGTGGTCGACGAGGACGCCCGCGCGTGCCTCGCCGACGGGCTGCTGCTGTGCGGAGCGGCCGCCCTGCGGCAACTGTCGGCGCGTGTGGACCGCGAGACGGCCCGCACGGTCTTCGAAGCGTCCGGACTGCGGTAGCCGGCCGGGGGCGCCGCACCCGGGCAGCCGCGGCGCCGCAGGACGGTCGCGTCAGGGCGCTTCCACCAGGGGCGGCTCGCCCCAGGAGGCGGTCAGCGCGGTGCGCAGGCCGGTGATGGTGTCCTCGCCGATGCGCTGCGCCAGGTGGTCTTCGAGTACGGCGAGCGTGGCAAGGGCACGGCGGTGGACGCGGGCGCCTTCGGCGGTGGTACGGATCAGGCGGCTGCGGGCGGAGGCGGGGTCGGGGACCTGTTCCAGCAGGCCCATCCCGATGAGGCCGTGCACGGCTTGGTGGACGGTCTGCCGCGTGACGCCGATCCGGCGGGCGAGCTCGGAGATCGTGGTGCCCCCGTCGTCCAGCGTGGCGAAGACGGCGCCCTGGGCGGCGGTCACCGGCTGCTCGCCCGCGGCCCGCATGCTCGCCTGCAACGCGTCGTCGAACCAGCGCTTGGCCTCGATCAGCAGCTGGGGCAGGTTCCGTGCGGGGGTGGTCATGGCTCCTCGGAAAGCGCGGTGGGGTTCGAGCATAACCGTGCCCCGGCGCCCGCCCGTTCCGGCCCGCCCTCGGCCCGTCGCCACGCTCCGGTGTCACCGCGGACCCACCGGCGGCCCGTCAGTCGCCCACCAGCGCGTCGACGACGGCGCGGGCGACCCGGCCCACCCGCTCGGCCGACCAGAAGGCCGGGTCCTCCACCGTGGAGATGAAGTAGCCGCGGGTCAGCAGGAAGAGGACGTCGGCGGCCAGCTCCGCGTCGGGCACCCCGGCGGCGAGGGCCGCCTCGACGAACTCCTGGCGAGATTCGTGCGGCTCACGCTGGTCGAGCCCGTTCGGGTCGGTGTGCACCGACGAGAGCATTTCGACCCACAGCGTGCGCAGCAGCAGGTCGTCGGGTTCGGTGCTGAGGTTCCACTCCACGATGGCCCGCAGGCGGTCCTTGCCCTCCAGTTCCCCCACCCGCGCTTCCAGATCGGCCCGCCAGCGGGACTCGGCGGCACGCACGGCGTTGGTGATCAGCGCTATCCGCGTGGGCACGTAGTTGGTCACCATCGCGGTGGAGCCGCCCAGTTCCTTGGCGACGGCGCGGATGGTGACCGCGCGGGCTCCGTCTCGGGCGGCAACGGCCAGGGTTGCCCGGGCGATTTCCTTGCGGCGCTGGACTTCGTCGACGTCGATCGGCATGAGGGCAACCTAGCTCAGGAGGGGTTGACGCTGCGGGCACTCAGATGCAACGTTGTTATATCACGTTGTTTTCTCAGCGTTGTCTTCTCTGTGGAGGGCCCATGAGCCTTGCCGTTGAGCGCGTCACCCCCCAGCCGGTCCCTCCGCACGCGCAGCAGCACATGGTGCGCATGCGCGACGGTGTGCTGCTGGCCACCGACGTCTACGGCGCCCGCCCCGACCCCGCCCCGACCGTGCTCGTCCGCCTGCCGTACGACAAGAACAGCCGCTACGTCTTCTTCGAGAAGACCGCGCAGCGGTTCACGGAACGCGGTTACGTGATGGTGGTCCAGGACGTCCGGGGCAAGTTCCGCTCGCAGGGCCGCACCCTCGGCTGGACGGGCGAGGTGGACGACGGTTACGACACCCTCGAGTGGGTGACGCACCAGCCGTGGTCCAACGGGATCGTGGGCATGTTCGGCGACTCGTACTACGGCTTCACCCAGTGGTCGGCCGTCTCCAGCCAGCACCCCGCCCTTCGCGCGATCGTCCCCCGGGTGACGTGCACCGACAACGGCCCGGGCGTGGCCGGTTACGACCCCGGGTCCGGCCGGCAGCCGTTGTGGCTGGAGGGCGCCGACTACCAGGCGCACGTCTGGGTCGACAACGACAACTACGAGTACGAGGCCGACCTCACCACACGTCCGCTGATCGCGGCGTACGAGCAGGCCTTCGCGGCCATCGGGAAGCGTTCGCAGGGCTTCGACCTGATCGTCGGCGGCATCCCGCTCCCCCCGTACAACGGGCCGCACCCCTATGACGCGCGTCCGGTTCCCGTCCTGCACTGCGTGGGCTGGTTCGACAACCTCGGCATCGCCCACATGCGCGACTACACCGAACTGGCGCGGCGCCCCGGGTGGGCGGCGCTGCAGTACCTGATCGCCGACACGACCGACCACGAGAACTACTTCCTGGAAAACGCCCCGGTCTCCCCGGACACCGATCACCTCGCCGACGAGGCCGCCCTCGACGCCATGCTGGACGCCTACACCCGTCCGGCACTGGACTTCTTCGACGTCTTCCTCAAAGGCACCGCCCGGCCCGAATCGCTCCCGAGCGTGCGGTGGAAGCTCGGGCACGTCGGCTGGCGCACGTCGACGGCCTGGCCCCCGCCGGAGGCGGCGTCGATCGACCTGCACCTCGGGGAACCGGAGGCCGCGACCGGGCCGGTGCCCGGCGGCCGGCTCACCGCCCGTCCGGCAAGGGAGGCGGGGTCCGTGGAATGGCGCTACGACCCGGACGACCTCGTACCCTCCGCCACCGCCAACACCTTCATGGTGTTGCACGACCACCCGGACGAGCGGCCCACGGCGGACCGGGACGACGTCCTCGTCTTCACGGGGCCCGTCTGCGACACGCCCCTCGACCTCGCCGGGCCCGTGGACGCGGTGTTGCACGTCGGAAGCACGGCGCCCACGTTCGATGTGTTCGTCAGGCTCCTCGACCTCGCCCCGGACGGCACGGCTCGGCTGATCGTGCGCGGCTGCGTCCAGGCGGACGCGGCCGGTGAGGTGGAGATCGCCCTCGGGCACACCGGCTACCGGGTGCGTCCCGGTCACCGTCTCACGCTGATGGTCACCAGCAGCGACTTCCCCAACCATCTGCCCAACTCCGGTTCGCACGAGGACCCGTGGCTGACGACCGCTCCCAGGGCGAGCCTCCAGACGCTCCGCACCGGTCCCTCCCACCCCTCGCGTCTGCGCCTCACCGTCCTGCCCGGCAGCGGTACCGGGGGTGACGGGCCATGAAGCTCCGCTTCGTCGCCACCCGGCTGGCCACGCTGGTGGTGACCGTCCTCGCCTCGAGCCTGGCCATCTACGGCGCCCTGTTCCTCACCCCCGGTGACCCCGCCACCCTGCTCATCGGCGGCAGCCGGAACCCCGACCCCGGCGTACTGGAGCGGATCCACCGCGAACACCACTTGGACGACCCGTTCCTCGCGGGCTACTGGCACTGGCTGAGCGGCTGCCTCCAGGGTGACTTCGGCACGTCCCTGGTCTACCGCGACTCCGTCGCCGACCTGATAGGCGCCCGCGCCGGCGACACCGTCGCGCTGGTGGCGTACGCGTCCGTCCTGGTCCTCCTCGTCGGTACGTTCACCGGCACGGTCGCCGCCCTGCGCGGCGGCCGGACCGAGACGCTGGCCACGACGCTCACGGCGGGCGCGATGGCGGTGCCGACGTTCCTCATGTCGGTCCTGCTCATCTGGGTGTTCGCCGTCCGGTTGCCGTGGTTCCCGGTGTACGGCTCCGGCGAGGGGTTCACCGGCACCCTCGCGCACCTGACGCTCCCGGCCCTCGCGCTGGCGGTGACGTGGATCGGCTACGTAGCGCAGGTCACCCGGACCGCGGTGCGCGCGGAGCTGCGGGCGGAGCACGTGGAAACCGCCCGGAGCCGCGGCGTACCCGAACGGACCGTGATCCGGCGGCACGTGCTGCACAACGCGTCCGGCCCCGTGTGCGCGGTGTCCGGCGTCGGCATCGCGGGCCTCATCGCCACCGCGGCCGTCGCCGAGCAGGCTTTCGGCACCGGTGGTCTGGGGGCCCTGATGATCGAGGCGGCGTCCAAGCAGGACATGGCCGTGGTCCAGGCCGTGTCCCTGATCTTCGTGGTCGTGTTCGTCGTCATCAACACCGCCGTCGATCTGACCAGTGCCGCGCTCGACCCCCGAGCCGCCGCGCGGAAGGGGACCCGATGAGCACCACCCTGCTGGGCCGCGCCACCGCCGCTCCCCGTACCGGACGCCCCCGCGACCGCGTGACCCTCGGCGCCGGTTGTGTGGTCGCCCTGTTCGTCCTGCTGGCCGCGCTGGGCCCCCTGATCGCCCCGTACGACCCGAACGCCGTCGATCCGCTGCTCGTCAACGCCGGACCGTCCGGCGCCCACCTCCTGGGCACCGACGACACCGGACGCGACATCCTGTCCAGGCTCATCTGCGGCGCGCGCGCCAGCCTGGCCGCCCCGGCCGTCGTCATCCTGGTCTCCACCACCCTGGGCACGCTGCTCGCCCTGACCGCCGCCTGGGCCGGGGGGTGGCTCGACCGATTCGTCTCCGGTGCCCTGGACGTCGTGTTCGGTTTCCCCGGCCTGATCATGGCGGTGCTCGCCGCCGCCGTTTTCGGGGCGGGCCTCACCGCCCCGATCGTGGCGCTGTCGATCGCCTACCTGCCGCTGATCACCCGGGTGGTGCGGTCGGCCGCGCTCAAGGAACGCCATCTGCCGTACGTCTCGGCACTCCAGCTCCTCGGAGCGCCCACGCACCGCATCTGGCTCCGCCACCTGCTGCCGAACCTGCTGCCCCTCGTGCTCGTCCAGGCCACCATCGGCTTCGGGTACGCCCTGCTCGACGTGGCCGCCATCTCGTTCCTCGGGCTCGGCAGCCAGCCGCCGGACCCGGAGTGGGGCCTGATGGTGGCCAACGGAGCCCCCTCGATCCTCGCCGGCCAACCACAGCAGTCGCTGTACGCGGGTCTCGTCATCCTCGTGGTGGTGGTCGCGTTCAACCTGCTGGGCGCGGGGCTGTCCCGCCGCCTGCTCGGAGAAGACGCATGACATCGACACCACTGCTCCGGATCAACGGCCTGCGCCTCGACCTTCCCCTGGACGGCACGCTCAAGACCGTCGTCCACCGCGTGGATCTCGACATCCCCGAAGGCAGGGCCGTCGCCCTGGTCGGCGAGTCGGGTTCCGGGAAGTCACTGACGGCCCGTTCGATCCTGCGCCTGCTGCCCAAGGGCGCCCGGACGAGCGGGGAACTGCTGTTCGCGGGCGAGTCGGTGCCGGACATGACCCGGGAACGGCTGCGGGGGTTCCGTGCCTCCGACGTCGCCATGGTGTTCCAGGACCCGCGCGCCCACGTCAATCCGGCCCGCAGCGTCGGTGACTTCCTGGTGGAGGGCCTGACGACCGCACGGGGTGTGCCCGTCGCCGAGGCGGTCACCAGAGTCGTCCGGATCCTGCGGGAGGTCGGTATCGGTGACGCGGAACGGCGGATGCGGCAGCGCCCCCACGAGCTCTCCGGCGGCCTGCTCCAACGCGTCATGATCGCCGCCGCGCTGGCCGCCGAGCCACGGCTGCTGCTCGCCGACGAGCCGACCACCGCGCTCGACGTGACGACGCAGGAGGAGGTGATGGCGATCATCGGTGAGGCCCGTGAAGCCCGCGGACTCGCCATGCTGTTCATCACGCACGACCTCGAACTGGCCGCCGCCGTGTGCGACCGGGTCATGGTGATGTACGCGGGGACGACGGTCGAGGAGGTTTCGGCCACCGGGCTGCGCGGGCATGCCGCCCACCCGTACACCCGGGCCCTCCTGGCCTCCCGCCCCGCGGTCGGCGACACCCGCACCGAGCTGCGGGCCGTCGCGGGCAGGCCGCTGTCCGGGTTCGAGGCACCGACGGGGTGCGCCTTCAGCGACCGGTGTCCCGGTGTGCGAGACCGGTGCCGAGGTGAGCGGCCAGCACCGCGCCCGGCCGGCGGCTCCACAGTGGCCTGCCACTTCCCCCACACGCCCACGTCCGAGGAGGCCGCCAGGCATGCTTGAGGCAAAAAACCTCCGCAAGGTCTTCGGTGACTTCGTCGCCGTCGACGACGTCACCTTCACCCTTCCGGAGCGGGGGTCGCTGGCCGTCGTCGGCGAGTCGGGGTCCGGCAAGACGACCACCGCGCGCATGATCGCCGGGCTCGAAGCGCCCAGCGGAGGGCGGATCGTCCTCACTGGCAGCGCGCGCCGCCCGACCGGACGCGGACGGCCGGCCGAGCGGCGAGCACGCGGCGGGCGCATCCAGATGGTCTTCCAGGACCCGTACTCCTCGCTCGACCGGCGCCAACGGGCCGGCGACGCCGTCGCGGAGGCCGTCAGGCTGCACCGGCCGCTGCGGGGGGACGCGCTCCGCGCCCGGGTCGCGGAACTGCTCGACATGGTGGGCCTGGACGACCGGCAGGCGCGGTCCCTTCCCCGGGCGCTGTCGGGCGGCCAGCGTCAGCGCGTGGCCATCGCCCGGGCGCTGGCCGCCGAACCCCGGGTACTGATCCTGGACGAGGCGATCGCCGCGCTGGACGTGTCGATCCAGGCCCAGATCCTGGGCCTGCTCGCACACATCAGGGCCACCACGGGCACGGCGCTGCTGTTCATCACGCACGACCTCGGTGCCGTCCGGCACATCAGCGAGGAGGTCCTGGTCATGCGGGCCGGGAAGGTCGTCGAGCAGGGTCCGGTCGAGGACGTCCTCGGCCACCCGCGGGATCCGTACACGCGGCGGCTGATCGACTCCATACCCAAGCCGGGCTGGAAGCCGAGCAGGAGGACACGGCCGGCGGCGGCGTGAACGGCGCGAGGGCACTTGTCCGGGCACAGGGGGCCGGGCAAGCGCCCTCGCGCGTCCTCAGCAGCGCCGGCTCATGAACAGTGCCGTCTCCCCGGCGGACTCGGTGCCTTCGTAGAGGGACGTGTCCAGGCCACAGAACGTGAAGCCCGCGCGCCGGTACAGCCGGATCGCGGGCGCGTTGACGTTGGTGACCTCCAGCCAGACGTGGCCGGCGCCCAGTCCACGGGCCCGGTCCATGGTCCGGTGCAGCAGTCCCGCGCCGATGCCCCGGCCACGGTGGTCCGGCGACACCGCGAGGTCGGCGATGGTGAGGCGCCGGTTCCACGCCTGGTACGTGGTGGTGACGTACCCGCACACGCGCTCGCCGTCCACGGCGACGAGCGTGTGCGCGCCGGGCAGGTCGCCGTCCGCGTCCTCCTCCGGGAACACCTTCCGGAGTGGCGGATCGACCTGCGTCTCGTCGATGGAGAACCCCGTCCCGGTGGCGGTGACGGTGAAGGCCCTGTCCGTGGTGAACGACCCGTCGATGGCGTCGATGCCCGCGAGGTCCTCGGGCCGTGCCTCGCGGTGGACCAGGGTGCCCTGGTGGTGTCCGGAGATCGTCATGGGCTCAGTCTAGGGAAACGCCCGGTGGGCCTCGCCGCCCGGCCGGGTTTCCGCACTTCTACGCATCCGTGCTGCTCGATGCGGGCGAGAGCATCAAGGCTCTCAGCGAATACCTGGGCCACCACGATCCCGGCTTCACGC
>NZ_JBEPEL010000081.1:0-30270 GCF_040300825.1 Streptomyces sp. NPDC000229 | reverse complement strand
GGCGAGGTCTTCCCACATCACATGCAGTGCTCCACAGCCGACCACAGTGCCGTCCTCGTCGCGTTCCGCTACCCAGAACTCCTGGATGTCCTCGTCGCGGCGGCCTTCGCGTACGTCGGCGCGGTCGACCCCAACGAGCCCGGGCACTACCCCGTCTGCCCGCTGCTCCGCTTCACCGGGCTCCTGTGCCCCGGCTGCGGTGGCCTGCGCAGCGCCCACGCCTTCATCCACGGCGATCTGCTCACCGCCCTGGAGGCGAACGCGTTCGCCGTGGCCGGGTACGTGGTCTTCGCGGTGGCGATCGTGTTCTGGCTGGTGCGGGCCGTCCGGGGGCTGCCCGTACAGATCACCCTCGGGCCCGTCTGGTGGTGGTCGGCGGGCGCCCTGCTCGCGATTTTCGGCGTCGTCCGGAACTTTCCGTTCGGCTCTGCACTCGCTCCATGAAGCCGCAGGTCGCAGCGGTGGGGTCGGCCGGATGAGGACTCTGGGCCCCGGTGCGGATACCATCAAGGTGACTGATCCTGATCCAACATCACCGTCCTGGAAGGGGGCCTCTCGCGTGAGTGTGCTCGACGAGATCATCGAAGGCGTTCGCGCCGACCTCGCAGAGCGACAGGCGCGGGTCTCCCTCGACGAGCTCAAGGAGCGGGCGTCGAAGGCGCCCCAGGCCAAGGACGGCGCGGCCGCGCTGCGCGGCGACGGCGTCAAGGTCATCTGCGAGGTGAAGCGTTCCAGCCCCTCCAAGGGCGCGCTCGCCGCGATCGCGGACCCCGCGGGGCTCGCCGCGGACTACGAAGCGGGCGGTGCCGCCGTCATCTCCGTACTGACCGAGCAGCGGCGCTTCGGCGGCTCACTCGCCGATCTCGAAGCGGTCCGCGCCAAGGTCGACATCCCCGTCCTGCGCAAGGACTTCATCGTCACCGCCTACCAGCTCTGGGAGGCCAGGGCGTACGGCGCCGACCTCGCCCTCCTGATCGTCGCGGCCCTGGAGCAGTCCGCTCTGGAGTCGCTGATCGAGCGGGCCGAGTCCATCGGACTCACCCCGCTGGTCGAGGTGCACGACGAGGAAGAGGCCGAGCGGGCCGTCGACGCGGGCGCCCGTGTCATCGGCGTCAACGCGCGCAACCTGAAGACCCTCAAGGTGGACCGCTCCACCTTCGAGCGGGTCGGCCCCGAGATCCCCTCCGGCATCGTGAAGGTCGCCGAGTCCGGCATCCGCGGGCCGCACGACCTGATCGCGTACGCCAACGCCGGTGCCGACGCCGTCCTCGTCGGCGAATCCCTGGTCACCGGACGCGACCCCAAGTCCGCGGTGGCCGACCTGGTCGCCGCCGGCGCCCACCCGGCCCTCCGGCACGGACGGGGCTGAGCCCTCCCCATGTCCGCCGCCGCCCGCCCCGTCGCCGCCGCGACGCCGCACCGGACGCCCCCGCGCCCGGCGCAGCCGTCGCCCGCGACCACGCGCGCGTGCCCGGCTGACGCCCCGCGCGCGTACCGGGCCCCCGAGACCGACGCCTCCACGCGCGCGTACCGGGGCTCCACGGCGGACGACTCCACCGGCGCCCGCCCCGGTCCCGGAGCCGCCCTCGGTGTGCGCCCCCTCGACCGGCCCGGCCCGGGCACCACACCCGCGTACCTGACCGTCCCGGCGGACGCCACGGCGTCCCGGGACCCGTACGCCCGGCTCGCCCGGGGCTGCCGCCCGCGCGGCTGCCGTGCCCCTGCGCGGCGCGTGCACGGGCGCCGCGTCCGCTATGTCATCGGCGACGAGCCCGGCCAGGTCAACGGCATGCGATGGCGCGCGCGCACCGCGCGCCTCCGCCACCGCTGACCCACCGCCCTCCGTGCCGCCCGACGCGGACGTGACGACGGGCGGGACAGCGGTCGACCGGTGGCGTCGGCGCATACCGTGACCACCGTCAAGCCGAGACATCCGGGGGCGCAGCCGCCCCCGTAGAGGAGCATGTCGCAATGCCCAGCGAGTTCTTCATTCCCGATCCCGAGGGCCAGGTCCCGAGCGCCGAGGGCTACTTCGGCGCCTATGGCGGCAAGTTCATCCCCGAGGCCCTCGTCGCCGCGGTCGACGAGGTCGCCGTCGAGTACGACAAGGCCAAGAACGACCCCGCGTTCGCGGCCGAGCTCGACGACCTGCTGGTCAACTACACCGGCCGGCCCAGCGCGCTGACCGAGGTGCCGCGCTTCGCTCAGCATGCGGGCGGCGCCCGGGTCTTCCTCAAGCGCGAGGACCTGAACCACACCGGCTCGCACAAGATCAACAACGTGCTCGGTCAGGCCCTGCTCACCAAGCGCATGGGCAAGACCCGGGTCATCGCCGAGACCGGCGCCGGACAGCACGGTGTCGCCACCGCCACCGCCTGTGCCCTGTTCGGCCTTGAATGCACCATCTACATGGGCGAGATCGACACCCAGCGCCAGGCGCTGAACGTCGCCCGGATGCGGATGCTCGGCGCCGAGGTCATCCCGGTCAAGTCCGGCAGTCGCACCCTCAAGGACGCCATCAACGAGGCGTTCCGCGACTGGGTCGCCAACGTCGACCGCACCCACTACCTCTTCGGCACGGTCGCCGGACCGCACCCCTTCCCCGCCATGGTGCGCGACTTCCACCGCGTCATAGGCGTCGAGGCCCGCCGCCAGATCCTCCAGCGGGCCGGCCGGCTGCCCGACGCGGCCGTCGCCTGCGTCGGCGGCGGCTCCAACGCCATCGGTCTCTTCCACGCGTTCATCCAGGACACCGGCGTACGCCTGGTCGGCTGCGAGCCCGCCGGACACGGCGTCGAGACCGGCGAGCACGCGGCCACGCTCACCGCCGGCGAGCCCGGCATCCTGCACGGCTCGCGGTCGTACGTCCTCCAGGACGACGAGGGCCAGATCACCGAGCCGTACTCGATCTCCGCCGGCCTCGACTACCCGGGCATCGGCCCGGAGCACTCGTACCTCAAGGACAGCGGTCGTGGCGAGTACCGTGCGGTGACCGACGACGCGGCCATGCAGGCCCTGCGCCTGCTGTCCCGTACGGAGGGCATCATCCCGGCCATCGAGTCGGCCCACGCGCTGGCCGGCGCCCTGGAGCTCGGCCGGGAGCTCGGCGAGGACGGCCTCATCGTGGTCAACCTCTCCGGCCGCGGCGACAAGGACATGGACACCGCCGCGCGCTACTTCGGCCTGTACGGCACCGACGCCGCCCCGGTCGAGGCCGACGCCTCCGCCGACGACGGCGCCGCCGAGATCCAGACCGACACCGAGATCCAGGGGGGAACCAAGTGAGCGGCAACATCCACCTCCTCAGCGACACCCTGGAGCAGGCCAAGTCCGAGAACCGGGCCGCGCTCATCGCCTACCTCCCGGCCGGATTCCCCACGGTCGACGGCGGGATCGAGGCCATCAAGGCCGTCTTCGACGGTGGCGCCGACGTCGTCGAGGTCGGCCTGCCCCACAGCGACCCGGTCCTGGACGGCCCGGTCATCCAGACCGCCGACGACATCGCGCTGCGCGGCGGCGTCAGGATCGCCGACGTGATGCGCACGGTCCGCGAGGCGCACGAGGCCACCGGCAAGCCGGTCCTCGTCATGACGTACTGGAACCCCATCGACCGGTACGGCATCGAACGCTTCACCGCCGAACTCGCGGAGGCGGGCGGTGCCGGCTGCATCCTGCCCGACCTGCCGGTCCAGGAGTCCGCCGTATGGCGCGAGCACGCCGAGAAGCACGGCCTGGCGACCGTCTTCGTCGTCGCGCCCAGCAGCAAGGACGAGCGGCTCGCCACCATCACCAAGGCCGGCTCCGGCTTCGTGTACGCCGCCTCCCTGATGGGCGTCACCGGCACGCGCGAGTCGGTCGGCGAGCAGGCGGCCGACCTGGTGCGGCGCACCCGTGCCACCTCCGACCTTCCGGTCTGCGTCGGGCTCGGCGTCTCCAACGCCGAGCAGGCCGCCGAGGTCGCCTCCTTCGCCGACGGCGTCATCGTCGGCTCCGCCTTCGTCAAGCGGATGCTCGATGCCGACGACCACGCTGCCGGCCTCGCCGCCGTACGGGAACTGGCGGGCGAACTCGCCCGTGGAGTGCGGCGCTCCCCCAGGGGTTCGTAGCTCGTACGGGTGGATCTGGACCGGGGAGGCGCGCGGGCGCCTCCCCGGTTCGTTGCTGTGGGCGTGAGCGAGAAGAACAGTGCAGGGAAGCGGAGCGCGCGGGAACGGCTCCAGGAGGAACGCGAGCGGCAGAAGGCCCGCGACAAGCGCAGACGCACGCTGATCGTCGCGGCGGCCGTCGTCGGCGTGCTCGGGCTGGCCGCGGTCGCCGGGCTCATCGCCGCCAACACCGGCGACAAGGGCGACGGCTCCGGCTCCGGCCCCGTCGCCGCCCCGACCGGCGCGACGGGCAAGGACCGGCTGGCCATCCCGGTCGGCGCCACCGACGCCCCGTCCACGCTCACGATCTGGGAGGACTTCCGCTGCCCGGCCTGCGCCCAGTTCGAGAACGCCGTCCGGGACACCATCCACCAGCTGACCGACTCCGGTCAGATCAAGGTCGAGTACCACCTCGCCACGATCATCGACGGCAACATGGGCGGCAGCGGCTCGCTCAACGCGGCGAACGCCGCGGCATGCGCCCAGGACGCCGGCAAGTTCGTCCCGTACCACGACGTGCTCTACCAGAACCAGCCCCCGGAGCCGGACGACGCCTTCGCCAGGGACGCCAAGCTCTTCGAGCTGGCGGCGAAGGTGCCCGGCCTGGACACCCCCGCCTTCCGCTCCTGCGTCTCGGAGGGCACGCACGACAGCTGGGTGAACAAGTCCAACGAGGCCTTCCGCAGCGGTGACTTCCGCGGCACGCCGACCGTGCTGCTCAACGGAGAATCGATCTTCCCGACCAAGGGCAAGGAACAGATCTCCATCGAGAACCTGAAGAAGTGGGTGGCCGAGGCGAACAAGGGCAAGAAGCCGGGCACGGCGTTCCCGTCCCCGCCCGCGCCCTCGGCCCCCGCCAGTCCCACGGCGGGCTGAGCGGGGCGCCCGCGCTGTTATGCACTCTTTGCCGGGCGGGTTGCCCTGTCTCCCGCCCGGCAAGGTAGCGTCGGTCCTGCCATGGACCTTGCCTACATTCCCAGCCCGTCGACCGGTGTGCTCCACCTCGGACCGGTCCCGCTGCGCGGCTATGCCTTCTGCATCATCATCGGTGTCTTCGTCGCCGTCTGGTACGGCAACAAGCGCTGGCTCGCCCGGGGCGGCAAAGCCGGCACCGTGGCCGACATCGCCGTCTGGGCGGTGCCCTTCGGCCTCGTCGGCGGCCGGCTCTACCACGTGATCACCGACTACCAGCTGTACTTCAGCGAGGGTGAGAACTGGGTCGACGCCTTCAAGATCTGGGAGGGCGGCCTCGGGATCTGGGGCGCCATCGCGCTCGGCGCGGTGGGCGCCTGGATCGGCTGCCGACGCCGAGGCATCCCGCTGCCGGCGTACGCGGACGCCATCGCGCCCGGCATCGCCTTCGCCCAGGCCATCGGGCGCTGGGGCAACTGGTTCAACCAGGAGCTGTACGGCAGGCCCACCGACCTGCCGTGGGCGCTGGAGATCAGCGCGGGCGACAACCGCGAGGCCGGGCTCTACCACCCGACCTTCCTGTACGAGTCGCTGTGGTGCGTCGGTGTCGCCCTGCTGGTGATCTGGGCGGACCGCCGGTTCAGGCTGGGCCACGGCCGGGCGTTCGCGCTGTACGTCGCGGCGTACTGCGCGGGACGCGGCTGGATCGAGTACATGCGCGTCGACGAGGCGCACCACATCCTCGGCCTCCGGTTGAACGTCTGGACCGCGATCGTGGTGTTCCTGCTGGCCGTGGCGTATATCGTCGTCTCGTCGCGGGTGCGACCGGGGCGCGAGGAGGTCGTGGAACCGGCGGTGCTCGCGGATGCGGCGAAGGCGGATGCGGCGCAGCCGGGCGTGGCGAAGTCGGGCGTGGCGGACTCGGCGGGCCCCGTCGGTGGGGCGGGCGCGGGTAAGCGCGGTGCCCCTACGGATGCGAAACCGGAGTCGGCGGAGAAGAGCTGACTCGTCCGTGGTGTGAGGCGGCCGTCGGGACCGGAAGGTCCCGGCGGCCGCTTCGTTCTCATCCACCTCTCATCCACGTCTCATCCGTGTCTCACCGTGTCTCACCCGTGGTGGGTCCTGGCGAGGGACAGGGTGCGGTGGGCGGCCGCGACGACCGCCGCGTCGACGAAGCGGCCGTCCGGAAGGGCCAGCGCGCCGGCGTCGGTGGCGGCCGCCTTGACGATCTCCTCCGCCGCCGCGACCTCCTCAGGGGTCGGGAGGTACGCCTGCTCGATGACCGGCAGCTGGCGGGGGTGGATCGCCGCACGGCCCAGGAACCCCAGCGCGCGGCCGTGGGCGCACGACGCGACGAGGCCGTCGAGGTCGCGGATGTCCGGGTGGACGGACTGCGCGGGCGGGGGGAGTCGCGCGGCGCGGGCGGCGACCACGACGCGGCTGCGCGACCAGTCGAGGCCACGGTCGTCGCGTACGCCCAGGTCGGCGCGGAGGTCCGCCTCGCCCATGGCGATGCCGCGGACGGCCGGGTGGGCGGTGGCGATGGTGTGGGCGTGCTCGATGGCGAGGGCGGATTCGAGCAGCGCGTGCAGCGGGACGCCGGGGGCGAGGGCCGCGACCCGCTGGATGTCAGTGCCGTGTGTCACCTTGGGGATACGCAGTGCGGCGAGGCCGGGCAGGGGGGCCAGGGCCGCGATCGCCGTGGTGTCGTGCGCGCTGGGGAGGCGGACATGGATCGGTACGGGGTGGGGCGAGGAGAGCAGGTCGGTCGTGGCGGCGAGGGCGTACGCCTTGCGGTCCGGGGGGACCGCGTCCTCCAGGTCGACGATCACGACGTCGGCGCCCGACACGAGGGCCTTGGCGACGACGTCCGGGCGGTCGCCGGGGGCGTACAGCCAGGTGAGGGGGGTCGCGGAGCCGGAGGTCATAGCGCTCCCTCGGAGCGCAGGGCGGTGATCTCGGCGCTGGTCAGGCCGAGTTCGGTGAGGACGGCGTCGGTGTCGGCGCCGTGGGGGCGGCCGGTCCAGCGGATGGAGCCGGGGGTCTCGGAGAGGCGGAAGAGGACGTTCTGCATACGGATGGGGCCGAGGTCGGGGTCGGGGACTTCGGTGACCGTGTCGAGCGCCTGGTACTGGGGGTCGGCCATGACGTCGCGGACGTCGTAGATCGGTGCGATCGCGGCCTCGGCCTTCTCGAACGCCGCCATGGCCTCGTCCCGGGTGTGCCGCGCGATCCAGCTGCCGACCGCCTCGTCGAGGATGTCCGTGTGCTGGGCGCGGGTGGTGCCTTCGGCGAACCAGGGCTCGGTGATCAGGTCGGGGCGGCCGACGAGGCGCATCACGCGCTCCGCGATGGACTGGGCGGAGGTGGAGACGGCCAGCCACTTGCCGTCGGCGGTGCGGTAGGTGTTGCGGGGGGCGTTGTTGCGGGAGCGGTTGCCGGTGCGCGGCTGGACGTAGCCGAGTTGGTCGTACCAGAGCGGTTGCGGGCCGAGGACCGTGAGGATCGGTTCGATGATCGCCATGTCGATGACCTGGCCGTGGCCGGTGGTGGCGCGGGCGTGGAGGGCGGTCATCACGGCGTAGGCGGTGGCCAGGGCCGCGATGGAGTCGGCGAGGCCGAAGGGAGGGAGTGTGGGCGGGCCGTCGGGCTCGCCGGTGATCGCCGCGAAGCCGCTCATGGCCTCGGCGAGCGTCCCGAAGCCGGGGCGGCGGGCGTAGGGGCCGTACTGGCCGAAGCCCGTGACGCGGGCCAGGACCAGCCGGTCGTTGGCGGCGGAGAGCTCGGACCAGCCGAGGCCCCACTTCTCCAGGGTGCCGGGGCGGAAGTTCTCGACGACCACGTCGGCGCTGGTGGCGAGACGGAGGAGGGTGGCGCGGCCTCCGGGGGTGGACAGGTCGAGGGTGATGGTGCGTTTGTTGCGGCCGAGCAGCTTCCACCAGAGTCCGACGCCGTTCTTGGCGGGGCCGTGGCCCCGGGACGGGTCGGGCTTGCGGGGGTGCTCGACCTTGATGACGTCGGCGCCGAAGTCGCCGAGCATGGTCGCCGCCAGGGGGCCCGCGAAGAGGGTGGCGAGGTCGAGGACGCGCAGTCCGTGGAGGGGAGGTGTGGTGGTCATACGGCGTCGATCTCCGTGCGGTACGGCATCGAGGACGTGGCGCCGGGGCGCTGGACGGACAGTGCCGCGGCCGATGACGCCCAGCCGAGGGCGTCCGGTACGGGCCTGCCTTCGCCGAGTGCCACGGCCAGGGCACCGACGAAGGTGTCGCCCGCGGCGGTGGTGTCGACGGCCCGGACCCGAGAGGCGGGGACGGTGACCGGGTCCGCGCCGCGGGCCGCGTAGAGGCTGCCGGCCGCGCCGAGGGTGATGACGACCTCGGGTACCTGGCGGAGCAGTTCCTCGGCGGCCGCGTGCGGGTCGGCGAGGCCGGTGAGGGTCGCCGCCTCGTGCTCGTTGGGCACCAGCAGGTCGGTGGCGGCGAGCAGTTCGGGAGGCAGGGGCTGGGCGGGGGCGGGAGTGAGGATCGTGCGGACGCCGTGGCGGCGGGCGGCTTCGGCGCCGGCGGTGACGGCGGAGAGGGGGAGTTCCAGTTGGAGTAGCAGGGCGTAGGCGGTGGCGATGAGCGTTTCGTCGCCGGGTGAGAGGGAGGTGACGGTGCCGTTGGCGCCGGGAATGACGACGATCGCGTTGCTGCCCTCGTCGTCGACGACGATGTGGGCGGTGCCCGAGGGGCCGTCGACGGTGCGGAGGAGGTCGGTGTCGATACCGGCGGCGGTGAGGCCGGACCGGAGCCGGGTGCCGAATTCGTCGGAGCCGACGGCGCCGATCATCGACACCTCGGCCCCCGCGCGGGCCGCGGCGACGGCCTGGTTGGCACCCTTGCCGCCGGGGATCGTCCGGAACTCGCGTCCCGTGACGGTCTCGCCGAGCTTGGGGGCACGGCCCACATAGGCGACGAGGTCCATGTTGGTGCTGCCGAGCACCACGATATGGGTCATGGGCGGTGTGCCTCCTGGTGTGTGAGCCGGTGGGTGAGGGCGGCGAGGGCGTCGAAGCCGATGCCGTCGAAGGTGGGGACGGAGGTGGCGAGGCGGTTCTTGAGGGGGGAGGTCCAGCGGTCGGGGATGCGGTCGGGGTGGCCGGCCAGGAGACCGGCGACACAGCCGGCGGTGGCGCCGTTGGAATCGGTGTCCCAGCCGCCGGAGACGGCACGGCAGATGGAGAGGGAGAAGTCGCCGTCGGCGTGGGTGAGCGCGGCGGCGAGGAGGGCGGTGTTCGGGACGACGTGTACCCAGTGGTAGGAGCCGTACGCGGCGTGGAGGCGGTCGACGACGGTGTCGAAGTCGGTGTGGGCGCGGGCCGTCGCGATGCCGAAACGGACCGCGCGGGCCAGGCGTGAGTCGGGCGGGACGACGGTCAGCCCGGCCGCCAGTGCCTGGTGGACGTCGGCGGTTCCGGAGGCGGCGGTCGCGATGACGGCCGCGGTGAACATCGCGCCGTACACGCCGTTGGCGGTGTGGCTGAGGGTCGCGTCCCGGTGGGCCTGTTCCGCGGCGGCGGCCGGGTCACCGGGGTGGGTCCAGCCGTGGACGTCCGCGCGGATCTGGGCGCCGATCCACTCGCGGAACGGGTTGCGGTGGGAGGCGGTGAGCGGTGGTTCGAGGCCGGAGAGGAGGTTGCGGTAGGCGACGCGCTCGGCGGTGAAGGTGCGGGCGGCGGGGAGTTCGTCCAGCCAGAGGCGGGCGACGTCGGCGGTGCGGAAACCGGGGCCGTACCGCTGGAGGAGCAGCAGGTTGAGGAGGGGGTAGTTGAGGTCGTCGTCCTCGGGCATGCCGTCGATGTTCTCCGCGAGCGAGGTGGCGGCGGAGCGGCGGTTCCAGGGGTGGGCGGCGGCGAGTGTCGGGGGTACGCCCCTGGCGGTGAACCAGGAGGTGAGCGGCCAGTTCCCGGTGGCGCGGGCGAGGGCCCGGATGGCGGAGAGGGGCAACTTCTCGACGGGCTTGCCGAGGAGACACCCGGCGGCCCGCCCCAGCCACGCGGCGTGCAGCCGCGCGGCCGCCCCGGGCGCGACGGCCACCGGTGCGGGCGGGTGCCCGGCCGGGCCGGGCCCGGTGGTGCGTGCGGAGGAGGCCGGGCCGGTACCGGCGCCGGGGCCGTGACCAGTGCCGGGGCGGTGACCGGCACTGGGGCCGTAACCGGTACTGGGGCGGTGACCGGCGCCGTGGCCGTGGCCGTGGCCGTGACCGGTGCCGTTGTCGGGAGCGCCCTGCGCGCCGGGTGCCGTGGCGGCCGGGGGTCGTCCGCCGGGCGGCGGCCGGTGCGGGGCGTCCGGTGTTCGTGCGGCGGGTGGGGCGTCCGCCCCGGTGGCGGGCCAGTGGGGGCAGAGGCGTCTGATGTGGGGGAGGGAGGTGGGTTCGGCGGGGGACAACGGGGAGGGGAGGGCGGCCAGTTCGTCCAGGAGGCGTTCCGCGAGGGCCCGGAGGTGCGGGGGTGCGGGCGTGGGTGAGGCGCCTGCCGTCGCGGGGGCGGGGGCGCCGCCCGCGGCGCGCCAGCGGGCCCGGGCGGCCGAGGCGTCACGGCCGTCCTCCGCGGCCTGGCGCAACTCGTGGCCGATCAGGTCCTCGGGCTGGACCCAGGTGAGGCGCACGTTCACCGGGGCACCCCGGGGGCGGGGGAGAGGGCGACGAACGCCTGCTCGTGGGCGCGGCGGCGGGCCGTGTCCCGCATGAAGACCTCGTGGGCGACGTCGGCCAGCACGGCCGCCGGGGCGTGCAGGTCGAGGCGGCTGGCCTCGGCGACCTGTTTCGCCCAGGTGGCGGGCACCGCCGCCTCCCCGTGCAGTGCGCCCGCGATCGCGCCCGCCATGGTGGCGATCGAGTCGCAGTCGCGGCCGTAGTTGACGGCGCCCAGCACCGTACGGCGGTAGTCGCCCTCGCCGACCAGCAGCATGCCGAGAGCGATCGGGAGTTCCTCGATGGCGTGCAGCCGGGACGGACGACGTGCGCCGAGGGAGGGGGAGCGGTAGTCGGGGCCGACCGTGTCGAAGGGGGCGACCGCCTCGCGGAGAGGACGCAGGGCGGACTCGAAGTCCGTGTGGTGCGACGCCACTTCGCAGACCGCCTCGATGGCCGATCGGGTGCCGTCCTTGGCGAGTTCGACCGCCGCGTCGACGACGGAGGCGGGCGTCGCGCCGGGCAGGCAGGCCGCGGCGACCGCCGCCGCGAACACGCCGGCCGCCTCACGGCCGTACGAGGACTGGTGCGGAGCGGCGACGTCGAGGGCCTCGGCGTAGGCGGCGGCCGGGTTCGCGGCGTTGACGAGCCCGACGGGTGCCATGTACATCGCGGCACCGCAGTTGACGATGTTTCCGGTGCCCGCCTCGCGCGGGTCGACGTGGCCGTAGTGGAGGCGGGCCACCAGCCACTTCTCGGCGAGGAAGATCCGCTGGAGGGGCAGCGCCTCGGCTTCGAGTTCGGGGATCCAGCGGGGGGTGGAGATCAGGTCGGGTACGAGGTGGTCGGCGACGGCGTACGCGTCGAGGTGGTCGCGGACCGTGTCGTACACCCGGATCAGCGCGTGGGTCATGAGGGTGTCGTCGGTGACGTGTCCGTCGCCCTTGTGGTAGGGGGCGATGGGGCGGGCGGTGTGCCACTCGTCGCCGTGCCAGGGGCCGACGATGCCGGTGACGCGGCCCCCGTGGCGCTCGGCGATCTGGTCGGGGGTGTAGCCCTCGACCGCACCGCCGAGCGCGTCACCGACGGCTGCTCCGACGAGGCTGCCGGTGATCCGGTCCTCGAGTGTAGGTTTCGGCGTCATGTCGGAATTGTCCACCCGGGGTGGCGAGTTCCGTGTGTGCCAGCTGCTCGGCGAGTTCCACCAGGTCCGTGCCCCTGAGCCGGGGGAGCGCGCAGCCCGCGAGGGTGCGGCAGGCCTCGCGCCAGGTGGCGGGCACACCGGCGCCGCCGCTGAGCGCGCCGGTCAGGGCGCCGGCGAGGGCCGGTGCGGAGTCGGCGACCCGGGAGAGGCAGGCGGCGGCCGGCACCGCCTCGGTGACCTTGCCACGGGCGGCGGTGGCGAGGGCCAGGGCGACCGGGACGGTCTCGGCGGCGGCGATGCCGTAGCTGTAGACGTGGTCGACGATCTGGTGCTCCAGGAGCGGGACGAGGGCGAAGGCGCTGTCGGCGGCGCGGGCGAGCCGGGTGGCGTGCCGGGCGTTGCGGCCGATCTCGGTGGTGGGCGGGAGCTGGCCGAGCGCGGCGCCCACGGCGTCGTCGACGGGTGCCCCGCCGAGGGCCGCGGCGACGGCGGCGGCCATGGCGCGGGCGCCGTGCACGCCGTCGCCGTCCTGGGTGTAGCGGGCGTCGAACTCGGCGAGTTCGGCCGCGGCCCGGGGTTCGCCGGGGTGGGCGACCGCGAGGACGGCGGCGCGGACGCAGGCGGCGTCGTCGAAGTAGTGCGGGTTGTCGTGGCCGGTGGCGGGCGGGCGCAGGCCGGTGGCGAGGTTGCCGAGGCCTGCGCGTACGGAGATGCGGGCGCGCAGGGGGAGGACGGCGGACTCGACCTCGGGGGCGCGGTCGGCGGCCGCGGCGATCTCGGCGGCGAGGGAGTTCCAGGCCAGGTCGACCGCGGCGCACATGCGGCGGGCGGGCGGAAGGGAGCGGAAGAGCCCGCTCGCTGCGGCCAGCAGGGTCTCGGCGGTGAACACCGCCCACTCGGCGTCGTCGGAGGGGCCGAGGCGGAGGGGTTCGGGAGGCTGGTTGAGGGCGATCGGGACGGGGAGGGTGGTCGTGGCGTTCTGCTCGGCGAACGTGTCCAGTTCGCGGGTGAGGCGGCGGGTCCACTCGGGCATGCGCGCGGCGCGGTGCCGGGCGGCGGGCCACCCGGCGGCGTCTCCGGCGGCGAGGCCGAGGAGGAGCCCCTCGATGCGGCGCGGCCCGCGGGGGCGGGTGGTCTCGGCGCGGTGTGCGGTGCCCGTCAGTTCGGTGGGGGCGCCACCCCCGGGGCGCGGGCGGGTGCCGGCCGGAGTGCGGACCTGGGCCTGTGGCGGAGTACCGCTTTCCGGCGGCGGGGCCCAGGGGCCCCGGGGTCCGGTGGGTGCCCGGTCGCCGGTCGGGCGGGGCGCCTCTTCCCCCATGCCTCGCCCTGCGTCCGGCGGCGTGCCGGGACCCCCACCGCCTTCCGGGGACGGGGCCGGAGCCGGGGGCTCCCCGGCCCCGTCGAAGGCCTGGGCCCTCGGGGCCAGGGGCCCGTGCCCGAGGGTCTGCTCCGGGGCTCCGGCCGCGGGACCGGCGCGTCCTGCGGGGTCGGCGGGGTCGGCGGCGGCTGCGGCCCCGGGACCGGGGACGGGGCGAGGGCGCATCAAGGGGCCTCCGTATCGTCGTACGGGGTGAGCAGCTCCGCGACGTCCAGGACGTGGTAGCCGCGCATCGAGGGCAGGCAGCTGCCGCGTACGGGGCCGATGGCGGCCGCCCAGTCCGGGGGGATGGACGTCGCCCCGGACATCGCGCCGGCCAGGGCGCCCGCCACCGCGGCGGTCGTGTCGGCGTCCCGGCCCATGTTGACGGCCGTGAGGACCGACGTACGGAAGTCGCCGCGGGCCGCCGCGAAGGCGCCGAAGGCGAGGCCGACCGCCTCCGGGGCCAGGTCCGTCCACGGGTAGCCGCCGATGACCACCGCCGAGCGGACGGTCCGCTCCCGGACGAGCGGGTCGGGCTGGACGCGCTGGGCCGCGACGACCGCGCGGCGCATCGAGCGGGCGGTCCAGGAGTCCATCGGTACGACCGACAGTGCGGCCGCGATGACCGAGGCGGGCCCGGCGCCCGACATCGCCGCCGCGACGCCCGCCGCGACCGCCTGGCCCCCGTAGATCCCCTCGCCCTCGTGGCTCACCGTGCCGTCGATCGCGACCAGCCGCGCCGCCTCCGCCGGGCGCCCCGCCGCGAAGACGCCGAAGGGGGCCGCCCGCATGGCCAGGCCGTCGCTCCAGGCGTGCCGGTGCTGGGCCGAGATGGGGGCGGCCAGGCCGCGGCGGAGGTTCTCCAGCGTGCCGCGCTCGCTGAAGCCCGCGCCGCGGAACGGTCCCTCGTCGAGGTCGGCGATCCAGCGGTGCCACGCCTTCTCGACATGTGAGACGGTCAGGGCCGAGCCGTGCCGGGCGAGCAGCAGCCCGGAGAAGATCGCGTACTCGGTGTCGTCCGTGCCGACGGGGTCGTCGCTGACGAACCCCTCGATACGGCCCCAGCGGCGGCGGATCTCGGAAGGCCGCATGTTCTCGGCGGGGGCCCCGAGCGCGTCGCCGACGGCCAGTCCCAGCAGCGCGCCCCGCGCGCGGTCGAGCAGCACCTCCGCGTCGGCGAGGGAGGCGGGATCGCGGGCGATCGGCTCCGTCGGCTCCATCGGCGTGGCCCTTCCGTGCGCACCGATCCGATTCCTGGATGTGTGCCACGGAGACGAGCCGGGCTGTCGGCGCGGGGATCCCTGTCACCCGCCTGCCGCAGCCGCCCGGGGCCCCGGGAACGCCCCCGGCAACAGCCGCCCGGCGCCCCCGCGAACAGCCGCACGCTGCCCCCGGGAACAGCCGCCCGGGGCCCGGGCATCTCCCGGCAACAGCCGCCCCGCCGCCCTGGGTAAGTAAAGCCTGCCTTGCTGGCGCGCCCCTTACATGGCGCGTATTTTCGAGCGTGTCGGGGGGAGCGGGGTCACCCGGACCCGCTGCTGTACGCAAGGCGTAAGGGGAGAGCTGTGTCCATCATCGAGACCGAGGCGACGCTTCACGAGGCGCACCGGGACAATCACACCCACCGCGATGTGAACGGCGGCTGGCTGCGCCCCGCCGTCTTCGGCGCGATGGACGGTCTCGTGTCCAACCTCGCGCTCATGACCGGTGTGGCCGGCGGCGCGGTGTCCCAGCAGACCATCGTCATCACGGGACTGGCGGGGCTCGCGGCCGGCGCGTTCTCCATGGCGGCCGGCGAGTACACCTCCGTGGCCTCGCAGCGCGAACTCGTCCAGGCGGAACTGGACGTGGAGCGCCACCAGTTGCGCAAGCACCCGGTGGACGAGATGGAGGAGCTCGCCGCGCTGTACGTGGCGCGTGGCGTCGAGCCGCCGCTGGCCCGTGAGGTGGCCATGCAGCTGTCGAAGGACCCGGAGCAGGCGCTGGAGATCCACGCCCGCGAGGAGCTCGGCATCGACCCGGACGACCTGCCCTCGCCGATGGTGGCCGCCGTGTCCTCCTTCGGGTCGTTCGCGCTCGGCGCGCTGCTGCCCGTGCTGCCGTACCTGCTCGGGGCGACCGCCCTGTGGCCGGCCGTGCTGCTGGCGCTGCTCGGGCTGTTCGCATGCGGCGCCCTGGTGGCCCGGGTGACCGCCCGCAGTTGGTGGTACAGCGGTCTGCGACAGCTCGCCCTCGGTGGCGCGGCGGCGGCCGTCACCTACGGCCTCGGCGCCCTGTTCGGCGCGGTCGTCTGACCCGCATGGATCGCCGCAGGTCAGCCCTCTCGACAGGCGATCGAGGGGGCTTCGCCGTACCGTTGCCGTACCGTTGACAAACCGACGAAGGTCTTGTGACGAACGTCCAATAGCCCGATCCGCCTCTCCAGTGAGACACTATGCAACGCGGCACATAAGTAGCCGTAAGGCGGCGGTTTCGAGCCCCTCGGCATGGGGCATGAGCCGTTAGCGCTGCGGGCAATGAGGCCCGCTCCCCACAGGCCGCAGGATGTCGATCCCTCGACGGTCTGTCTGCTTGTAAGGCTTTGTGAACCACCTCCACCGCCACGAGCGGTGTCCGCATGCTGGAATGAGCTATCCGCTTTCCGAGAAGCACTCCATCATGTAACCTGCACGAAATTTCGCGGAGGGCCAACGTCGTCCCTTCGGCACCCGCTCCCCCAGACCCCGTCTGGGAGGTAGCCCCCAGCCACGACGACGACGGGAGAGCCGATGCGTTCCGACGCCTGGTCGCCCATGGACGGTCGCCCCGCCCCGCAGGGTATGTACGACCCCCGCAACGAGCACGACGCCTGTGGTGTCGGCTTCGTTGCCACCCTCACCGGTGTCGCCAGCCACGCGCTGGTGGAGCAGGCGCTGACCGTTCTGCGCAACCTGGAGCACCGGGGCGCCACCGGTTCCGAGCCCGACTCCGGTGACGGCGCGGGCATCCTGCTCCAGGTGCCGGACGCCTTCCTCCGTGAGGTCACCGACTTCGACCTCCCGGCCGCCGGTGAGTACGCCGTCGGCATCGCCTTCCTCCCCGCCGACGGCTCCGCACAGGCCGTCTCGCGGATCGAGACGATCGCCGCCGAAGAGAACCTCACCGTCCTCGGCTGGCGCGACGTCCCCGTCGCCCCCGAGCTGCTCGGCGCCACCGCCCGCTCGACCATGCCGGCCTTTCGCCAGCTGTTCGTGAGCGACGGCGGTACCAGCGCCGGCATCGCCCTGGACCGCAAGGCGTTCCTGCTGCGCAAGCGCGCCGAGCGGGAGGCCGGGGTCTACTTCCCCTCGCTCTCCGCCCGCACCATCGTCTACAAGGGCATGCTCACCACCGGGCAGCTGGAGCCCTTCTTCCCGGACCTGTCGGACCGCCGCTGCGCCACCGCCGTCGCGCTCGTCCACTCCCGGTTCTCCACCAACACCTTCCCGAGCTGGCCGCTGGCCCACCCGTACCGCTTCGTCGCGCACAACGGCGAGATCAACACGGTCAAGGGCAACCGGAACTGGATGCGGGCGCGCGAGTCGCAGCTCGCCTCCGACCTCTTCGGGGCCGAGAAGCTGGAGCGGATCTTCCCCGTCTGTACGCCGGACGCCTCCGACTCCGCCTCCTTCGACGAGGTGCTGGAGCTGCTCCACCTCGGTGGCCGTTCGCTGCCGCACAGCGTCCTGATGATGGTTCCCGAGGCGTGGGAGAACCACGACTCCATGGACCCGGCCCGGCGCGCCTTCTACCAGTACCACTCCACGATGATGGAGCCCTGGGACGGCCCGGCATGTGTCACCTTCACCGATGGCGTCCAGGTCGGCGCCGTTCTCGACCGCAACGGTCTGCGCCCCGGCCGCTACTGGGTCACCGACGAGGGCCTCGTCGTGCTGTCCTCCGAGGTCGGCGTCCTCGACATCGACCCCGCCAAGGTCGTCCGCAAGGGCCGCCTCCAGCCCGGCAAGATGTTCCTCGTCGACACCGCCGAGCACCGCATCATCGAGGACGACGAGATCAAGGCCGCCCTCGCCGCCGAGCATCCGTACCAGGAGTGGCTGGAGAGCGGGATCATCGAGCTCGAGGACCTCCCCGAGCGCGAGCACATCGTCCACACCCACGCCTCGGTCACCCGCCGCCAGCAGACCTTCGGCTACACCGAGGAAGAGCTGCGCGTCATCCTCGCGCCGATGGCCCGCACCGGTGGCGAGCCGCTCGGCTCGATGGGTACGGACTCGCCGATCGCCGCGCTCTCGGAGCGCCCGCGCCTGCTGTTCGACTACTTCACCCAGCTGTTCGCGCAGGTCACCAACCCGCCGCTGGACGCCATCCGCGAGGAGCTCGTCACCTCGCTGCACTCCTCGCTCGGCCCGCAGGGCAACCTGCTGGAGCCGACCGCCGCCTCCTGCCGCAGCGTCACCCTGCCGTTCCCCGTCATCGACAACGACGAGCTGGCCAAGCTCATCCACATCAACGCCGACGGCGACATGCCCGGCATGACGGCCGCCACCCTCTCGGGCCTCTACCGGGTCTCCGGCGGCGGTGAGGCCCTCGCCGCCCGTATCGAGGAGATCTGCGCCGAGGCCGACGCCGCCATCGAGGGCGGCGCCCGCCTGATCGTGCTCTCCGACCGGCACTCCGACGCCGAGCACGCGCCGATCCCGTCGCTGCTGCTCACCTCCGCCGTCCACCACCACCTCATCCGCACCAAGCAGCGCACCCAGGTGGGCCTGCTGGTCGAGGCCGGTGACGTCCGCGAGGTCCACCACGTCGCGCTCCTCATCGGGTACGGCGCCGCCGCCGTCAACCCGTACCTCGCCATGGAGTCGGTCGAGGACCTGGTCCGCGCCGGCACCTTCGTCGAGGGACTGGAGCCCGAGCAGGCCATCCGCAACCTGATATACGCCCTCGGCAAGGGCGTCCTGAAGGTCATGTCCAAGATGGGCATCTCGACCGTCGCCTCCTACCGCGGCGCCCAGGTCTTCGAGGCCGTCGGCCTCGACGAGGCCTTCGTCGAGAAGTACTTCAACGGCACCGCCACCAAGATCGGCGGCGCCGGCCTGGACGTCGTCGCCAAGGAGGTCGCCGCCCGCCATGCCAAGGCGTACCCGGCCTCCGGCATCGCCGCCACGCACCGCGCGCTGGAGATCGGCGGCGAGTACCAGTGGCGGCGTGAGGGCGAGCCGCACCTGTTCGACCCGGAGACGGTCTTCCGCCTCCAGCACGCCACGCGCTCCGGCCGCTACGACATCTTCAAGAAGTACACGGACCGGGTGAACGAGCAGTCCGAGCGCCTGATGACGCTGCGCGGCCTGTTCGGCTTCAAGTCCGACCGCCCCTCGATCCCCATCGAGGAGGTCGAGCCGGCGTCCGAGATCGTCAAGCGCTTCTCCACCGGCGCCATGTCGTACGGCTCCATCTCCCAGGAGGCGCACGAGACCCTCGCCATCGCCATGAACCAGCTGGGCGGCAAGTCCAACACCGGTGAGGGCGGCGAGGACCCCGAGCGCCTGTACGACCCGGCGCGCCGTTCGTCGATCAAGCAGGTCGCCTCCGGCCGCTTCGGCGTGACGTCCGAGTACCTGGTCAACGCGGACGACATCCAGATCAAGATGGCCCAGGGCGCCAAGCCCGGCGAGGGCGGCCAGCTGCCCGGCCACAAGGTCTACCCGTGGGTCGCCAAGACCCGGCACTCCACCCCGGGCGTCGGCCTGATCTCCCCGCCGCCGCACCACGACATCTACTCCATCGAGGACCTGGCTCAGCTGATCCACGACCTCAAGAACGCCAACCCGGCCGCCCGCATCCACGTGAAGCTGGTGTCCGAGGTCGGCGTCGGCACGGTCGCCGCCGGTGTCTCCAAGGCCCACGCGGACGTCGTGCTCATCTCCGGCCACGACGGCGGTACGGGCGCCTCCCCGCTGACCTCGCTGAAGCACGCGGGCGGCCCCTGGGAGCTCGGCCTCGCCGAGACCCAGCAGACCCTGCTGCTCAACGGACTGCGCGACCGGATCGTCGTCCAGACCGACGGCCAGCTCAAGACCGGCCGTGACGTCATCATCGCCGCGCTGCTCGGCGCCGAGGAGTTCGGCTTCGCGACCGCGCCGCTCGTCGTCTCCGGCTGCGTCATGATGCGCGTCTGCCACCTGGACACCTGCCCGGTCGGCATCGCCACCCAGAACCCGGTGCTGCGCGACCGCTTCACCGGCAAGGCGGAGTACGTCGTCAACTTCTTCCGGTTCATCGCGGAGGAGGTGCGCGAGCTCCTCGCCGAGCTGGGCTTCCGTACGCTGGAGGAGGCCGTCGGCCACGCCGAGCTGCTGGACACGGAGCGGGCCGTCACGCACTGGAAGGCGCAGGGCCTGGACCTGGCACCGCTGTTCTACGTGCCCGAGCTGCCCGAGGGCGCGGTGCGCCACGCGCTGATCGAGCAGGACCACGGCCTGGAGAAGGCGCTCGACAACCAGCTGATCGAGCTGGCCGCCGAAGCGCTCGGCGCGTCCTCCGCCGAGGAGGCCCAGCCGGTCCGCGCCCAGGTCGCGATCCGCAACATCAACCGGACGGTCGGCACCATGCTCGGCCACGAGGTGACGAAGAAGTTCGGTGGCGCGGGCCTGCCCGACGACACCATCGACATCACCTTCACCGGCTCGGCCGGCCAGTCCTTCGGCGCGTTCGTGCCGCGCGGCATCACGCTGCGCCTGGAGGGCGACGCCAACGACTACGTCGGCAAGGGCCTGTCCGGCGGCCGCGTGATCGTCCGCCCCGACCGGGGCGCCGACCACCTGGCCGAGTACTCCACCATCGCGGGCAACACCATCGCCTACGGTGCGACCGGCGGCGAGATCTTCCTCCGCGGCCGCACCGGCGAGCGGTTCTGCGTCCGCAACTCCGGCGCGCTGGTCGTCTCCGAGGGCGTGGGCGACCACGGCTGCGAGTACATGACCGGCGGTCACGCGGTGGTGCTCGGCGAGACGGGCCGCAACTTCGCGGCCGGTATGTCGGGCGGTGTCGCGTACGTCATCGACCTCGACCGGGACAACGTCAACTCCGGCAACCTCGGCGCGATCGAGGCCCTGGACGAGACGGACAAGGCGTGGCTGCACGATGTCGTGCGCCGCCACCACGAGGAGACGGGCTCGACCGTAGCCGAGAAGCTCCTTGCCGACTGGGCAGGCGCCGTGGACCGATTCAGCAAGATCATCCCGACCACGTACAAGGCAGTGCTCGCCGCCAAGGACGCCGCTGAGCTCGCCGGTCTCTCCGAGCAGGAGACCACCGAGAAGATGATGGAGGCGGCGACCAATGGCTGACCCCAAGGGCTTCCTGACCACCGGGCGCGAGGTCGCCAAGACCCGCCCCGTGGCCGAGCGCGTCAAGGACTGGAACGAGGTCTACGTCCCCGGCTCCCTGCTGCCGATCATCAGCAAGCAGGCCGGCCGGTGCATGGACTGCGGCATCCCGTTCTGCCACAACGGCTGCCCGCTCGGGAACCTGATCCCCGAGTGGAACGACTACGCCTACCGCGAGGACTGGTCCGCCGCGTCCGAGCGGCTGCACGCCACCAACAACTTCCCGGAGTTCACCGGGCGGCTGTGCCCGGCGCCGTGCGAGTCGGCGTGCGTGCTGGGCATCAACCAGCCCGCCGTCACCATCAAGAACGTCGAGGTCTCGATCATCGACAAGGCGTGGGACTCCGGTGACGTCACGCCGCAGCCGCCGGAGCGGCTGTCCGGCAAGACCGTCGCCGTCATCGGCTCCGGCCCGGCCGGTCTCGCCGCCGCGCAGCAGCTCACCCGGGCCGGCCACACGGTCGCCGTGTACGAGCGGGCCGACCGCATCGGCGGTCTGCTGCGGTACGGCATCCCCGAGTTCAAGATGGAGAAGGTGCACATCAACCGGCGCATCGAGCAGATGCGTGCGGAGGGCACCAAGTTCCGCACCGAGGTCGAGATCGGCGTTGACATCGACGCCGCGAAGCTGCGGCGCCGGTACGACGCGGTCGTCATCGCCGCCGGTGCCACCGTCTCGCGCGACCTGCCGGTCCCGGGCCGGGACCTCAAGGGCATCCACTTCGCGATGGAGTACCTGCCGCTCGCCAACAAGGTGCAGGAGGGCGACTTCGTGGCGCCCCCCATCACCGCCGAGGGCAAGCACGTCGTGGTCATCGGCGGCGGCGACACCGGCGCGGACTGCGTGGGCACCGCCCACCGCCAGGGCGCGCTGTCCGTCACCCAGCTGGAGATCATGCCCCGCCCCGGCGAGGAGCGGAACGCGGGCCAGCCGTGGCCGACCTTCCCGATGCTCTACAAGGTCACCTCGGCCCACGAGGAGGGCGGCGAGCGGATCTACTCCGTCTCCACCACCCACTTCGAGGGCGACGAGGACGGCAACGTCCAGTTCCTCCACCTCGTGGAGGTGGAGTTCAAGGACGGCAAGCTGGAGCAGAAGCCGGGCACCGAGCGCAAGATCCCGGCCCAGCTGGTCACCCTCGCCATGGGCTTCACCGGCACCGACCAGTCCAACGGCCTGGTCCAGCAGTTCGGCCTGGAGCTCGACGAGCGCGGCAACATCGCGCGCGACGAGAACTACGCGACCAACGTCGACGGCGTCTTCGTCGCCGGTGACGCGGGCCGCGGCCAGTCGCTCATCGTCTGGGCCATCGCCGAGGGCCGTTCCGCGGCGCGCGGTGTGGACCGCTACCTGACGGGCGCCAGCGAGCTGCCGGCCCCCATCCGCCCGACGGACCGCGCGCTCACGGTCTGACGCCCCACCGGCCGGGCGCCCCGCACAGTGCTGTGCGGGACGCCCCCGGCCGTGGGGACGCCCCGCACCGCACCCGGGCCGCCACCCACGCGGGCACGGTCCGCAGGTACCGCCGACCCGAGCCGGTGACCGCGCATTCATGCGACTCCGGCCCGGCACCGGTCCTGACACGGGCGCCTCCCCTGCGCAGCCGCCCGCACCACACGTGGGGGCCGTCCGGTGTCGCCAGAGCCCGCACGGGCCCACGCGGCACCGCCGGTCACAGCCGGTGGCCGCACGGGGTAGAGTCGGCGTATCACCGGCCGAGCCCGACACATCGGGCGCCGGGCACCCCTCATACGTCCCGTACAACGGCGTGCGGAACACAGCAGCGTCTGCCGCGTCCCCGACCGGACCTTGGCAGGCGCTGCGCCCTTGTGTGCGCCAGGTGCGCCCTGTCGGGCGGCGCCCCGCGTCTCCTACGATCGGTTTCCCGATCGGGGGAGGGCGTCGCCGAACTGACCGGCCACACCGGCCGGATCCTCTCGGTCGCGTCCGGCCCGGACGGCACGGCGCCGGCCAGCGGCGCCGAAGACGGCGCGGTACGCCGGTGGGACGTGCCGCTCGAGGGCGGTGAGCCGTCACCGCGCGCCACCCTCATCGGCGTACCGGGCGGCTGTGCGGCCCTGACCCCGTCCGGGGGCCAACAAGTACGACGGGGACGTGGTGGGCGAGTTCTGGCACGTGGTGGGCATGTACCGGTTCCAGCCGGGCGAGTTGGACGAGTACCTGCCGGGCGTGCGCCGTCTCCCGCTCGGGGAGGAGCTGTGACGGTCGTCGCATAGTCTCCCCGTATGCCGATCAGCCTCCAGAAGATGGAAGAGACCGCCCCGGCCCTGGTCAGCCTCTACAAGAGCGCGGGCCTCTCGCTGCGCAAGCACGGGCTCGGCGGTGAGCGTGCCGCGGTCTACCTGGTCGTCGACTACTCGGGGTCGATGAAGCCGTACTACAAGGACGGCAGCGTCCAGGCGCTCGCCGACCGGGTGCTCGGCCTGTCGGCCAACCTCGATGACGACGGGCGCGTCCCGGTGGTCTTCTTCTCGACGGACATCGACGCCGAGACCGAGCTCGATCTCGCGAACCACCAGGGCCGGATCGACCGGATCGTGGCGAACCTCGGCCACATGGGCAGGACCAGCTACCACCTGGCCATGGACGCGGTCATCGACCACTACCTCGACAGCGGCGCCACCGACCCGGCGCTCGTCGTCTTCCAGACGGACGGGGGACCGAGCAGCAAGCTCGCCGCCGAGCGCCACCTGTGCAAGGCGGCCAAGCTGCCGCTCTTCTGGCAGTTCATCGGCTTCGGCGACCCCGGCAGCCGGCAGTTCGAGTTCCTCCGCAAGCTCGACGAGCTGGCCGTCCCCGCCAAGCGCTGTGTTGACAACGCGGGCTTCTTCCACGCGGGCGCCGACCCGCGCCGTGTCCCGGACGCCGAGCTGTACGACCGGCTGGTCGCCGAGTTCCCCGCCTGGCTCGCCGCCGCCCGCGCCCAGGGCATCGTCCGATGAGCGGGCCGCGGGTGCTGCGGGCGGCCGGCCGGACGGCGGTGCCGTGGAAGAACGGCGGCGGCGTCACGCGCGAGATCGCCGCCTCGCCGGAGCACTGCGGCCTGGACGGTTTCGCGTGGCGGGTGAGCCTCGCGGACGTCGGCGCCGACGGGCCCTTCTCGGCGTTCCCCGGTACGGAGCGGATCCTGACGGTCGTGGACGGCACGGGCATGCACCTCGACGCCGGCGGACGGCACCTCCTCGCGGAGCGGTACCTCCCCCGGTCCTTCCCCGGCGACGTCCCGACCCACGGGCGGCTCCTCGCCGGCCCGGTCGTCAACCTGAACGTGATGCACCGGCGCGGGGCGGTCACGGCGGCCGTCGCGGTCGTACGGGGCGGGCTGCCCGTCCCGGTTGCGCGGGACACGTCGGTGCTCGTCGTCGCCCTGGACGGACCGGCGGAGGTGGCGGGTGTGGAACTGGGGCGTTACGACGCGGTGTTGTGCGACGCGCCCGGGCCGACGGTGCGCACCGACGGGTACGCGGCGGTCGTCACGCTGGGCCGAACGGGCTGAGCCGGCCGTGTGATTGTGCCCGGCCCTTCGTGACCGGGCGTGTCCGGCGGGTAGTGCTGCACCTCGGGGCCGGCCACCGGACAGGAGACATTCACATGCGCCGTGCAGGGTTCACCGCCGCCGCCACGACCGCGCTCACGCTGGCAGCCGCCGGGCAGGGCTGGGCGACGGCCTCCAGCGGGGACGTCACCGCCAGCTGGGGCGACCGCACCCGGATCCAGGTGACCTGGACCGACCGGAATTCCCTCCACAACGGCACGCTCGCCGTCGCCGACCAGACGTGCGACGACACGTCCGTCTACGCCACCCTCACGGTCCGCACGGGTTCCGGCGCCACCCTTTCGCTGGGCGACAGGCACAACACGCGAGGCTGCGGGACGACCGCCGACTTCCGGGACATCCGGGCCATCGACGCGAACGGCATCAGAAGCCTCACGCTGACCCTGTGCCGGAGGGCGGCCGGGGCCGCCGACCACTGCGAGACGCGGTACTTCTCCACGAACCCCCACTTCGGATCCGATACCCGACAGCAGGTGTCCGGTATCCGCGGTTCGCTGAGGCCATGACTTTCAGCTGGGCAGACTTCCAGGCGGCGGAGCCGGACTTCGCCAAGACCGTGCAGCAGCGTTTCGAGGCGTACACGCACCACGTCCTCGCCACCGTGCGCAAGGACGGCTCGCCGCGTGTCACCGGGCTGGAGGTGACGTTCCGCTCCGGCGAGCTGTGGCTCGGCATGATGCCGAGGTCCCGCAAGGCCCAGGACCTGATGCGCGACCCGCGCTTCGCCCTCCTGGCCAACCCCGGCAGCGGCACGGACATGGGCGGCGGTGACGTACGCGTCGGCGGCCGGGCGGTCGAGGTGACCGACCCGGAGACGGTGGCGCGGTACACGGGCGAGGCGGGCGCGCCGCAGCCGTTCCACCTCTTCCGCGCGGAGCTCACCGAGGTGGTGCGCACCTCCGTCGAGGGCGACCGGCTCGTCGTCCGGACCTGGCACCCGGGCGAGCCGCTGCGCACGGTCAGCCGGGGGAACGACTAGAACGCCCTGTACGTATCAGCGCGTGTACTCCTCCAGGTGGCGGAGCACCCGGTCCACATGGGGGCGCGTGCGCTCCGGCACGCCACGGGCCTCGATCACGGTCTTGTCGCTGGTGCGGTAGCCGGCGGCGATCAGGGCGTGCAGGTCGTCGCGCAGCCCGTTGTCCTTGAACCGCTGGTCGAGCCAGCACGTGAAGACGGCCATGGTCGCGATCGCGTCGGGGGGTGACATGTGGTCCTTGTCCCCGTCCCCGTCGCCGTCCACGGCCCACGCCTGGAACACCGACGGCGTCCACATGGCGATGCCGTACTCGCCCGCCGTGGGCCGGGAGGCCTTCGGGTCGAAGCCGCTCTCGGCCTTGAGCATCGCGGCGAGGAACGCCGGTGTGATCTCGGGGTCCGTGCAGCGTTTGGCGGCGTTGGTGATGGTCGCGCGCAGGGCGACCGGCACGTCCGAGTCCTCGGGAATGGCCCCGGGCGGGCCGGCGGTGATCCCGGTCGCGGGCGCGGCGGTCCTCGCGGGGGAGCTCACGGGCGCAGTGGCGCCGCGTCCGCCGGTCTTCCCGTCGGGCAGCAGCGTCAGCGTGGCGGCCGTGGCGGCGGCCAGCCCGAGGCCGGTCCCCACCAGCAGCGCCGTACGCCGGAGGCGCGGCCGGGTACGCGCACTCTCCTGGAGGTCCCGCACGCGCCGGGCCAGCTCCTCGGAGCCGAGCACCGCCCGCGAGGCGTGGTCCGGGGCGAGACAGGCGCCGATCAGCTCCCGCCACTCCGGCCGCAGCGTGTCGTCGAGGCGCAGCTGCGCCGATCCGCCGGCGTAGGCCTGCGCGGCGAGGGCGCGGGCCCGCGCGGTGCCGCCCGGGAACGGGTGGAGCCCGCCGGTCAGCACCTGGTGGGCGAGGACGCCGAAGGCCCAGATGTCGGCCGTCCGGCGGACGGTGGTGCCGCGGATGCCGGTCCGCTCGGACCACCACTCGGGCGGTACGTGGTCGAGGGAGCCCAGTGGCGGGATGTAGGCGTGGGTGCCGTCGAGCTCCACGGTGAGCCCGAAGTCGGCCAGCCGGACGGCGTCGCCCGGGCCGAGCAGGATGTTGGCGGGTTTCAGGTCCGCGTGGACCCAGCCACGGGCGTGCATATGGGCCAGCCCCGTGGCGACCCCGGCGAGGATGCGCCCGGCGCCGGGGACGGGGGTGCCCTGCTCGCCGGCCGTGATGAGGTCGTGGAGGCTGTGTTCCGCACGGTCCATGACCAGCGCGGTCACGCCGTCGAGGCCGGGCCGGTCCGGGTCGCGCAGGGTGACCACGGTGTGGGTGCGCACGAGGTTCGGGTGTTCCGCCTCGCTGCTGAACCGCACCTCCTGCCGGATCAGTTCCTCCATGGACGCCCGCTGCCCGGGGGTGAGCAGGTCGGTGCGGAGCAGCTTCACGGCGACCCGCTCCGCGCCGGGGGCCGATGCCGCGCCGGTGACCCGCTCGGCGGCGTAGACGGTGCCCCAGCCGCCGGACCCGAGCAGGGCCGTCACGGCCCAGTCGGCGATCCGGTACCCCTCGGGCAGGTCGAGGCGGGGGGCGTTGTGGTGGGCGTCCATCCTCGATGGGCCTTTCGCTTCAGCGTCTGACGGGTGGGGGGAGCAGGTGCAGGTGCTCTTCGCGTACGAGGTCGAAGCGGAGCGCCAGGGAGACGAGCCGGCTCCGCTTGGCGCCGCCCACGGCCGGCTCGTCGGGGTCCTCGCGCAGCCGCAGCTTGGCCGTGACGAGATAGTCGATGTGGTAGTTGACGGCCGACCGGGTCAGGCCCGCGCAGGACGGCAGGGGACGCAGCCGCTCGACGACCTCCCCGACGCCCGGTACGGCCGCGTCCGACGGGGAACGCAGCCTCGGCTCGCACAGGGCGAGCAGCACCAGGAAGTACTTGGACGTGGGGTCCAGGGAGAAGGGGGTGGTGGTCGGGTCGCCCGCGGCGGGGTCGGAGCCCGGCTCCCAGTAGGTGTGCTGGGGTGCGAACACCTTGAACTCCACCGAGCCGTCGGCCGCGGGCAGGATCACCCGCGACAGCTCGAACGGCACGGGGGCGCCGATCCGGCCGGGCGCGACCTTGATGTGCTCGCCGGCACCTTCCATGTTCTCGACGACATAGGTGGCGCCCGCGCTGTAGTTGGACACCCGCCAGTAGTCCTCGGTGGCGGTGATCTGCCCCGCGTACCGGGAGACGCCGGGGTCGTCGAGGGGGATGGGGAGCGGGGCTCCGGGGGTTCCCCGGCCGAAGTCGGCGCTCTGACCGGGGCTCATGTGGAGGAGGCGTGGCCTGGGGGGCGGCTCGTCCGGGTGCCGGGGCGCCGGTTCGGGCAGCTGGACAGTCACTGTCGTCACTGTGGTTACGTCCGTCATTCAGTGCACACAAAAATGTGCAGGAGAGTCGGGGATGGGGGCGCCGGAACCGGGCGGGGACCGTGACGGCTGGGGGCTGACAATAGCGACGCTCGGGCGTGGACGCATCATCCCCGGCCGCGCCGGTCCTGACATCCGTCAGGACCGGAGGCTCGTTCCCGCCCCTAAGGTCGGCTCTCGTAGGAGAGAGGTACCGAAGCAACGGGGGAGCATCGGTATGAAGGGGACGTTCGCCGGGGTCGCCGCGGCAGTGCTGGCCACCGTCGTGGCGACCCTGGGGACGGGGTGCACGAGCGGCGCGGAGCACCCGCGGAACACAGGTGGCGCGCGGAACGCGACCGCCACTCCGGTGGCAGGCGGCCTCCGGCCGCTCACCGAGGCCGAACAGCTCCGTGTCGCGGACGCGCAGCAGCGGCTGATCAAGGACTGCATGGCCCGCAAGGGCTTCACGTACCGGGAGGCCGAGCGGCTGGGCCTGGAGGAGAGCCGCACGTTCGGCTATGTGTCGGACGACGTCGCCTGGGCCCGTGAGCACGGCTACGGCAGCCGCATCCGGGCGAAACACGAACGAGCCAAGCGCGCCAACCCCAACGTCACCTACCGTCAGGGCCTTTCGGCCGAGCGCCGCGCGGCGTACGACAAGGCCCTGGACGAAGGGACGGACGCACCCGAGCTGACGGCCGAGCTGCCCACCGGCGGAACGGTCCGCAAGCGGGTGGGCGGTTGCGTGGCCGAGTCCGAGGAGCAGCTGTACGGGGACCCGAAGACCTGGTTCCGGGCCGAGAAGACCGCCATGAGCCTCCAGCCGCTCTACGTCCCGAAGGTCATGGCCGACCAGCGCTTCACCGCGGCCCTGAGGGACTGGTCGCAGTGCATGAAGCGGGCGGGCCACCCGTACCGGGACCCGGCAGAGGCCCGCCAGGCGCCCCCCGGTGATTTCGCGGCCGAGCGGAAGACCGCCGTCGCCGACGCGACCTGCGCCAGGGACACCCGTCTGCGGGTCATCGGCAAGGAACTGGAGACCCAGTACGTCAACGCGCTGCGCGGTCAGTACGGCGAGGCGCTCGACACGTACGCCCGGCTGCGGCTCCGGGCCCTGGCCCATGCCGCGAAGGTCGTCCCGCCCCGCACCTGACCCCCACACACACACGTCCACGGCCGTCGCCGTGGTTCGGCATGCCTCCGACGAGGCCGACAAAAGGAGTGAACGATGCGAAAGTTGGGCACGATCGTCGCGGCCCTGGGCCTCGCGGTCCTCGGTGTCGCGGCCCCCACCTCCGCCCAGGCGGCGCCGATGGACTACTGCGCCCAGGACTGGAACCAGCACGGCCGTGACGGACTGGTCCGCGCCTGGAACGGCTACCAGTGCACGGGCACCCTGCTGGGGGCGACCCCGGGCGACGACTACGCCTGGGGCGACAGCTCCGGCGCCTTCACGGGGACGGAGTACGCCCAGCCCAAGTCCGTGATGAACAGCGGCTACGTCGGAGGCCTGGACGTCGTCGCCTTCTACCGCACCAGCGGCTACCGCTACGAGTACGGCTACGTCTGCCTCTCGCCGTACGAGCTGTACGCCGACGACCTGTCCGACAACTACTACACCAACAACGGCGGTCCGGTGCTCAACAACATCGGCTCCCACCGGTGGGTGAACGCCTCCGGGTGCGCCGCCGGCAGCTGGCTCACCTGACCGGGCCCGCCCCGCACCGACGGCCCGCCGGTTCCGCCCCGGCGGGCCGTACGCGTGCCCTACGCGTCCTCGGCCAGCACCCGCTCCCGGCACCACGCGGGCGTGCCCCACGCGTCCCGCAGCGGGCGCGCCTTGCGCAGCCAGAGCGCCAGGTCCAGCTCCTCGGTGTAGCCGACCGCGCCGTGCAGCTGGAGCGCGGTGCGGGCGGCCCCGTACGCCGCGTCCCCGGCCGCCACCTTGGCGGCCGCCACATCGGCGGTACGCAGCGACAGCGCCGCCCCGTACAGCAGTGGGCGGGCGAACTCCAGGCCGAGCAACGTGTCCGCGAGCCGGTGCTTGACCGCCTGGAACGAGCCGATCGCCGCCCCGAACTGCCTGCGCTGCCTCACATACGCCACCGTCCGGTCCAGCAGCGCGTACCCGACGCCCAGCGCCTGCGCGGCCGTCGTCAGCGCCGCCCACCCCGCCGCGTACCGCGCCGCCTCCGCCACGCGCGGCCCCGCCACGAGCACCTCCCCGCCCGGGGAGGGCCGCGCGAGCCGCCGCGCCGGATCGGCACTCACCCGCACCGGACCGTGGCCGGGGGCCAGCCGCACCTCGCCGGCGGCGACCACCAGGACCAGGCCGGCACAGTCGGCGTCCAGGGCGTACCCCGAGCCGACCGCCAGGGTCGCCGTCAGCTCGCCCGCCGCGAGCGCGGGCAGGAACCGCTTCGCGGGCCCGTCCTCCCCGAGCCGGTCCAGCAGCGCCGCCACCGCGACCGTCTCCACCACCGGACCGGGCACCGCGTGCCGCCCCAGCTCCACGAACGCCAGGGCCACCTCCAGCGGCAGGACGCCCAGCCCGCCCTGGTACGCCTCCGGTACCGCCAGGGCGAACACCCCGGCCTCCGCCGGCCGCGCCCACAGCGCCCGCCCCGGGCCCGGGTCCCCGGCCGCCCACGCCCGCACCACCGACGGGGTGTCCGACGCGGTCAGCATCGAACACATTGCTTCCAGGTCATTATCCCGCATGGCAGGACCCGATGACCAACATC
>NZ_JBEPEL010000080.1:0-30668 GCF_040300825.1 Streptomyces sp. NPDC000229 | reverse complement strand
GCCTTCGGCGGGGGGACCCCCACCTCCGCCTTGCGATGCACGGCACCAGACGCCACTCCCTGATCCAGCCTGATCCAAACGAAAGACCCTAGGCGCCATGGAGGCCGGAACAGATGTCACCCACCTATGACGTGATCGTGATCGGCCTGGGCGGGATGGGCAGTGCCGCCGCCCACCACCTGTCCGAGCGCGGTGCCCGCGTGCTGGGGCTGGAGAAGTTCGGACCGGTCCACAACCGGGGCTCCAGCCACGGCGGTTCGCGGATCACCCGCCAGTCGTACTTCGAGGACCCCGCCTACGTACCGCTGCTGCTGCGCGCCTACGAGCTGTACGAGCGGCTGGAGCGGGACACGGGAAGGGACATCGCCACCCTGTGCGGAGGGGTGATGCTCGGCCGCCCCGAGTCCCGTACCGTCTCCGGTTCGCTGCTGACGGCCGAGCGGTGGGGCCTGCCGCACGAGATGCTCGACGCCAAGGAGATCCGCCGCCGCTTCCCGACGCTGACGCCCGCCGACGACGAGGTGGCGCTGTACGAGGCGCGGGCCGGGCTGCTGCGGCCCGAGAACACGGCCGCCGCCCACCTCCAGCTCGCCACGCAGGCAGGTGCCGACCTGCACTTCGAGGAGCCGCTGCTGCGCTGGGAGCCGTACCGCGACGGCGTACGCGTCCACACCGGCGAGAACACCTACACGGCGGGCCAGTTGGTGATCTGCCCGGGCGCGTGGGCACCGCAGCTGCTCACCGACCTGGGGGTGCCGTTCACGATCGAGCGGCAGGTCATGTACTGGTTCCAGCCCGAGGGAGGCACCGAGCCCTTCCTGCCCGGGAACCACCCGATCTACGTCTGGGAGGACGCGGACGGCGTCCAGATCTACGGCTTCCCGGCGATCGACGGGCCGGAGCTGGGTGCGAAGGTCGCCTTCTTCCGCGAGGGCACCGTCTGCACCCCGGAGACCATCGAGCGGACCGTGCACGGCCACGAGGTGGCGGCCATGGCGGAGCAGGCGGCCCGGCTGGTCCCGGACCTGCCGGGCCGCTTCCTGAAGGCCGCGACCTGCATGTACTCCAACACGCCCGACGAGCACTTCGTGATCGCCCGCCACCCCCGGCACCCGGAGTCCGTGACCGTCGCGTGCGGCTTCTCCGGGCACGGGTTCAAGTTCGTGCCGGTCGTCGGTGAGATCGTGGCCGACCTGGCGCTGACCGGCACCACCGCGCACCCGATCGAGCTCTTCGACCCCGTCCGCCTCACCGCCGCGCCCGCCTAGGAGCCCGCCGTGACGAAAACACCCCTGCCCCCCAGCCTGCTGGCGACGCTCCCCGGCCACTACTACACCGACCCGGACGTCTTCCGGCAGGAGCAGGAGCGGCTCTTCGAGTCCATGTGGTTCTGCGCGGTCCGCAGTGCCGACCTCGGCAAGCCGGGCGCTTTCCGGACCGTCCGGGTCGGCCGCGAGAGCGTCATCGTCACCCGCAACCGGGGCGGTGAGCTTCGGGCGTTCCTCAACATCTGCCGCCACCGGGGCGCCCGCCTGTGCCTGGAGGAGGCGGGCGAGGTGCGACGGAACCTCCAGTGTCCGTACCACGCCTGGACGTACGACCTGGACGGCAGGCTGGTGGCCGCGCCGAACCTGACCAGGATGCCGGACATCGACCGGACCGCGTACGGCCTGGTGACGGTGCACCTGCGCGAGTGGCTCGGCTACGCCTGGGTGTGCCTGGCCGACGAGCCGCCGTCGTTCGAGGAGACGGTGGTGGGCGCGGCGGTGGAGCGGCTCGGCGACGCGGCCTCCATCGAGCGTTACCGCACCGAGGACCTCGCGCTCGGCAGGCGCATCACGTACGACGTGAGCGCGAACTGGAAGCTGATCGTGGAGAACTTCATGGAGTGCTACCACTGCGCGACGATCCACCCCGAACTGACCGACGTGCTCCCGGAGTTCGCCAGGGGCTACGCGGCGCAGTACTACGTGGGTCATGGCGCAGCCTTCGGCGACGGCGTCAAGGGGTTCACGGTCGACGGAAGTGAGGGTTTCGCCAGGCTGCCCGAGGTCGCGCCCGAGCAGGACCGCCGCTACTACGCGATCACGGTGAAGCCGACGGTGTTCATCAACCTGGTGCCCGACCACGTGATCCTGCACCGGATGTTCCCGCTCGCCGAGGACCGCACGGTCGTCGAGTGCGACTGGCTGTACGCGCCCGAGGTCGTCGCCTCCGGCGCGGACGTGTCCAAGTCGGTGGAGCTGTTCCACCGGGTCAACGTCCAGGACTTCGCCGCGTGCGAGCGAACCCAGCCGGCGATGGCGTCCCGCGCCTACCGCTCCGGTGGCGTCCTGGTGCCAGCCGAGCACCACATCGGGATCTTCCACTCCTGGCTGACCGAGCACCTGGGAGGTGCCTCCCGTGCCTGACCTCTTCCCCGGCGGTACGTGGACGAGACCGCCGTGACGAGCGCACCCGCCAGATCCGCTGCCCGGCCGACTCCACGCTCGTCGGGGAGGTCGTCGAGGCGGACGGCTGTCGGTGGTCCGTGGGGAGTCGTTCGGCCCGGTCCTGACGGTGGAACGTTTCCGCGACGGTGTCCGGGCGTGAGCTCGGTCCGGCGGCGGGTCTTGCCGGGCACCGCGAGGTGGAACGCATCTGGCGCAACACCGTCCCCGGGCCCCAGGGTTGGTTCGCCCGACTCGACGACCTCTCCCCCATCAGGAGCTGCTCATGACGTCCGCACCACCACGACACGCCGACGACGACAACGCCGAGCTGGCCGAGTTCGGCTACCGGCCGGAGCTCAAGCGCACGCTCGGGAACTTCCACACCTTCGCCGCCGGTATCTCCTACATCTCCATCCTCACCGGCACCTTCCAGCTCTTCTACTTCGGTTACGCCAGTGGCGGTCCCGCCTACTGGTGGTCGTGGCCCATGGTGTTCGCCGGTCAGTTCATGGTCGCGCTGTGCTTCGCGGAGCTGGCCGCCCGCCATCCGGTGGCGGGGAGTATTTACAACTGGTCCAAACGGCTGGGCAATCCGCACGTCGGGTGGCTTGCGGGCTGGATGATGCTCATCGCCTCGATCGTGTCGATCGCGGCCGTCGCCCTCGCCTACCAGCTGACGCTCCCGCAGATATCGTCCGCCTTCCAGTTCGTCGGCGACGGCACGGGGACGTACGACGTGGCGACCAACGCGGTCGTGCTCGCGGCCGGACTGATCCTCTTCACCACGCTGGTCAACGCCTTCGGTGTGAAGCTGATGGCCCGGATCAACACCGCCGGGGTCTTCATCGAACTGATCGCCACCGTCGTGCTGATCGTGCTGCTCGCGGTCAACGTCGTGCGCGGCCCCCAGGTCGTCACGGACACGGCGGGCACCGGCTCGGGCCAGACGTTCGGCTACCTGGGCGCGTTCCTGATCGCCTCGCTGGCCTCGGCGTACGTCATGTACGGGTTCGACACGGCGGCCTCGCTGGGCGAGGAGTCCCTGGACCCCTCGCGCAACGCGCCGCGCGCCATCATCCGGGCGATCGTCGCGTCCTTCGTCCTGGGCGGGCTGATCCTGCTGCTGGCGCTGATGAGCGTGTCGAGCCTGCGGGGCGAGCGGCTGTCGACGGAGGGGCTCCAGTTCGTCGTCCTGGACGTGCTCGGGCCGACGGCCGGCAAGGCGATGCTGTGGTGCGTGCTGATCGCCGTGACGGTGTGCGCGCTGGCCGTCCACACGGCGGCGATCCGGCTGGCCTTCGCCATGGCCCGGGACAACAACCTGCCGGCGTCGTCGAGGCTGGCGAAGGTCAGCCCGCGGTTCGGTACGCCGGTCCTGCCGACCGTGGTCATCGGGGTGCTGGCGCTGGCGATCCTGGTGGTCAACATCCGCCAGCCGCAGATCTTCACCGTGGTGACCAGCATCGGCATCATCATGATCTACGTGGCCTATCTCCTGGTCACGGGGCCGATGCTGGTGGCGCGGCTGCGCGGGAGGTGGCAGCCCGCCGAGGGGAGGTTCTCGCTGGGGCGGTGGGGTCTGCCGGTGAACGTCCTCGCCGTGGTGTGGGGCGCGGTGATGACCCTGAACCTCATCTGGCCGCGGGCCGCCGTCTACAACGCCGCCGCGCCCTACCACTGGTACCTGCGCTGGGGTGCCGTTCTGTTCGTCGGGGCGATCGCGGTGGGCGGCTTCGCCTACTACTGGTTCGTGCAGCGGCACCGTACAGGGGTGCTGGCCGAACACGCCGCCGCGCCCACCGCCGAGCCCGTCGCGATGAAGGAGGTCACCCCCTCATGAGCGAGGAGTTCGACTACGTCGTCGTGGGCGGCGGAACGGCCGGGAACGTCGTGGCCGCGCGGCTGAGCGAGGACCCGTCCGTCACGGTGTGCGTCCTGGAAGCGGGGCCCAGTGACGTCGGGGACGACAACATCCTTCGGCTGGAGCGCTGGATGGGCCTGCTGGAGTCGGGCTACGACTGGGACTACCCGGTCGAACCGCAGGCACACGGCAACAGCTTCCTGCGGCACGCCCGCGCCAAGGTGCTCGGCGGATGCTCCTCGCACAACTCGTGCATCGCCTTCTGGGCACCGGCGGAAGACCTGGACGACTGGGCGGCGGCGGGCTGTACGGGCTGGGGCGCGGCCGACCTGTTCCCGCTGTACCGGCGGCTGGAGAACAACGACGCACCGGGCGATCACCACGGCCGCTTCGGACCGGTGAAGCTGCGCACCCTCAAGGGCGGCGACCCGTGCGGGGCGGCACTGCTGGAGGCCTGCGCCCAGGCGGGCATCCCCACCACACCGTTCAACACGGGTACGACGGTGGTACGGGGCGCGGGCTGGTTCCAGATCAACGCGGACGAGCACAACGTCCGGCAGTCGTCGTCGGTGGCGTACCTCCACCCGGTCATGGGAAAGCGGCCGAACCTGGAGGTGCGGACCGGGGCGCGGGCCAAGCGGCTCGTCTTCGACGGCCGTCGCTGCACCGGGGCCGAGTACCTGGACCCGGACCTGATCCATACCCGTGTCGTACGCGCCCGGCGTGAGGTGGTCGTGTCGTGCGGCTCCATCGACACGCCGAAGCTGCTGATGCTGTCGGGCATCGGACCGGCGGAGCATCTGCGCGAGGTGGGCGTGGACGTGCTCGTCGACTCCCGGGGGGTCGGCGAGAACCTCCAGGACCACCCGGAGGGCGTGATCATGTGGGAGGCGAAACAGCCGATGACCACCACGTCGAGCCAGTGGTGGGAAGCGGGCGTCTTCTACGACACCGAACCGGGCCTGGACCGGCCGGATGTGATGTTCCACTACGGGTCGGTGCCGTTCGACCTGAACACCGCCCGGCACGGCTACCCGACGTCCGAGAACGCCTTCTGCCTCACGCCCAACGTGACCCGGGCCAGGTCGCGTGGCACCGTGCGGCTGCGGACCCGGGACTACCGGGACAAGCCGATGGTCGACCCGAGGTACTTCACGCACGAGCACGACGCGCGGGTGATGACCTACGGGCTGAGGCTGGCGCGCCGGATCGTCGCGCAGCCCGCCCTCGCGGGGTGGGCGGGCGCCGAACTGGCGCCGGGCCCGGACGTGCGCGGGGACGACGAGTTGCTGGACTACATCCGCAAGACGCACAACACCGTCTACCACCCGGCCTGCACGGTGCGGATGGGGGCCGATGACGATCCGCTGGCGCCGCTCGACGCGCGGTTGCGGGTCAAGGGCGTCGAGGGGCTGCGGGTCGCGGACGGTTCGGTCATGCCGGACCTCGTCACCGTCAACCCGTGCATCACGACGATGGTGATCGGTGAGAAGTGCGCGGACCTGCTGGTGGCGGACCGCTGATCCCCGCCGTGCGACGAGGGCCCGGGTCGGCCGCCGACCCGGGCCCTTCGCACGCGGCGCCGGTCAGACGCGCTGCCACAGGCCGACGGCGCCCGGGGGCCGCCAGCCGGGCTGGGCCTGGTGCGTCTGGAGGCACCGGTAGGAGACTCCGTCGTAGGTGACCTGGTCACCGACGTGGTAGACCTTGCCCGCGGCCCAGGTGCCGCCCGCCTTCTCCGAGTCGCCCGGGTCGGCGGCGTTGGTCTTCAGCGTCAGCCCGTACTCCTGGAGCAGCGGGTTGACCGGCTGGTGGAAGGTGGTCCCGCCGTCCTTGCAGTTGCCGGAGCCGCCGGAGGTGACGCCCTGGGCCTGCGTTCCGGAGACGTACGGGCCGCCCGAGTCGCCCGGCTCGGCGCACACCGTGGTGCGGGTCAGGCCCTTCACGGTCCCCTGGAGGTACGACACGCTGGTGTCGTGCTGCTCGACGGTGCCGCAGTGCCAGCCGGTGGTGGAGCCGGACCGGCAGATCGACGCGCCGACGAGGGCCTCGGTGGAGCCGGCCACCTCGACGTTCTGGTCGCCCTGGCCCTTGATGTGCGCCGTCGCCGTCCAGTCGGCGTTGGCGGCCACCCAGGCCATGTCCTTGCCGGGGAAGGTCGATGCCTTGAACTCGCCCTGGGCCACCTTGTTGTGTCCCGTCGTCGCGGCGCCGGCCTGGCCGCAGTGCCCGGCCGTGGCGAAGCCCTGCTGGGTTCCGGAGACCACGGCGAAGCCCACGGAACAGCGGGCGGTGCCGATGTAGTAGGCGTCGCCGCCCCGGATCTCGTGGGCCAGCGGGCGGGGCCGCTCGGTCGTCGTCTTGACACGTACCAGGGCGCGGTCGACGCCGGTGGCGGTGAGGAAGACGTCGGCGGCGTTCTCCTTGGCGGCCTCCAGCGTCACGCTGTTGGTGCGGAGGTCGACGTACCAGACGGGTGCGTCGGTGGTCTTGGTACGGACCGAGCCCTTGTCCAGCTTGGCCTTGGCGGCCTCCAGTTGTCTCAGCCCGTGGCGGACCACCTTGGCCTCGGCCCCGCCCGCCTTGATGGCGGCGGTGTCGGCGGCGTCGGTCGTGGCGACGGTGAGGGTGGCGGAGACCGGTCCGCTCACCCACGCCCCGGCGAACCGGTCGCCGAGCGTGTTCCGCAGGCGGCCGGCCCGGGCGCCCGCCTCAGCCTCGTTCTTCAGCCGGGTCTCGGCCTGCTCGCGGGTCAGGCCGAGGTCGCGCTGCATGGCGTCGAGCAGCGCCGGGGACGGCTTGTCCGCGCCGAGGGTGCCGGCCGCCGAGGGGGCGGACGGCGGAGCGGGCGCCTCGGCGGCGACCACGCCGGGCGAGCCGGCCAGCACCAGCGCGCCGACGGCGGTGAGGGTGGCGCACGCGGCTGTGGCGTGTCTGTGGAGCATCGGGTGTCACCTCTGTTCGGGGGTCTCTTCCGGGGAAGACGTGCCGAACCGTAGGCGTTTCCAGCAACACGCCCGAGAATGTCGGATTAACGTTTCTTCGGCTTTATGGGAGACATGGGCGCCCGCCATGCGGCGTAACGCCTCCGGCTGTCACCGTTTCCGGGCCGGCTCCCACAGCTGCTGCCACAGCGCCAGCTCCGCGTCGCTCGGCGGGACGTCCGGCCGCAGCCGCTCGGGGTGGCCGGCCGGCGGAGGCCGCAGGGCGGGCCGCGCCTCCACCGGCGGTGGCACCGGTACCCCGAGCCAGAGCCACCCGGCAGCGGCCAGGGCGTCGTAACAGCCGCGCAGGAACCGGGCCATCACCCTCATGAGCGCAGTGCCGCCGCCGGCTCCTGCCGCCCCGCCGTGCCGGGCTCCTCGGTGGCGGCGGCCTCGCCCTCGTCGCTCCACGTCCACAGCCGGGACAGGGCGTCCATGTCGAGGTCGTGCCCCTCGGTCCAGATCCGCGCCGCTGCGGTCAGCACCGACTGGCGGTCGGCCTCCGCCGTGCCCCGGCGAGCCGGGAGCAGCGGGGTGACCGCGGAGGCGCCGAGGCGGACCGCCCGGTGCCGGCGGGCGAACGCGGTGAGCGTCTGGCGCGGGCCGGCCTCGACCAGCAGCACGTCCTCGATCGCGAGCAGCTCCTCCAGCCCGGCGCGGAAGTGGACCGTGTCGGTGATCTGGCGGGCCCAGAAGCGGGGGCTGAGCGCCTCCTCGGGGCGCATCAGGGCTCCGGTGTAGCCGGAATACAGAGGAAGCGCCGGCTCCCGGAAGGGGATCGCCCGGTAGTCCGCCTCCACCGCGTCGGAGGCGGGCGCCATCGCCGGGGAGTGGAAGGGGCTGGTCGCGGGCACCGTGACCACCGTGAAGCCGTCGGCCCGCAACCGTGCCTCGGTGGCGGCCAGCGGCTCCGCCGAGCCGGCGAGCATCACCTGCTGGGCGGCGTTGACGGCCGCGATGGCGACGTCGGCGTCCAGGTACGGGCGCAGTTGCTGCTCGCTCGCGGCGACGGCCAGCATGCCGCCCTCCGGGATCTTCACCGCCTCCCGGACCCGCGTCATGACCATGCCGACCGCATCGGGCAGTGACACCACACCGGCGATGACCGCCGCGACCAGCTCACCGGCGCTGTGCCCGAGGAGGGCCGCCGGGCGTACGCCCCACCCGAGGACCATCCGGCCGAGGGCGTAGTCGACCGCGAACAGCAGCGGCTGGGCGCGCCGTACGTCGTCGATGGGGATGCGCGGCTCGCCGGGGGTGAGCCAGTCCTCCCGTATCCGCCGGCCCTCGTCGCCCATGTGGGCGAGGGCCGCGTCGACGGCCGCGGTGAAGACGGGCTCCCGGCGGTACAGACCGCGTGCCATACCCGGGTGCTGGGAGCCCTGGCCGGGGAAGAGCAGGGCGACCGGGCGGGGCCGGTCGGCGCGCACGGCCTTGGCCTTGTGGACGGTCCCGGCCGCGAGCGCGGCCACGGCGACGGCAGCGCCGCGCACGGGTCCCGGGGGCGTGCCGCACGGCACGGCGGTCGGCAGGGCGGGGAACGCCTCGCTGTGGAGCCCGCTGAGCAGCGGCAGCAGTTCACCGCGGACCCGGACCTCGTCCTCCGCGTCCCGCCCCGACCACAGCAGCAGCCGGTGGCGTTCCGGGTCGGTGGCGCGGCGTCCGTGGTACAGCGGCCGCAGCGGCGGTGTGGCGTCCTCGTCGGTTCCCGTCACGTCCAGGACGCCGAGAACGCGGTCGGCGTCGGCGACCGCCTCGGCGGCCCGCTTGACCGCGTACACGGTGATGGTGTGCGGGTCAGGTTCGCCGAACCCGGCGACCATGGCGAAGTCGGCGCTCCTCTCCTGGAGTTCCCGGTGGGCCTGGCGCAGGGCGCGGCCGGGGGTGAGCGCGGTGCGGACGGTGAATCCTTCGTGCTCGGGCCCGAGGCCGGGGTCGAGCGCGGCCGCTCCGATGTACACGACGGTACGCACCGGGAGTTGTCCGGGTGGTCGGCCGAAGGCGCGGAGCACCGCCGAGACGGCGGCGGCCGAGGCCACGAACTGCGCCCGCTGCTCGTGCGCGGGGCCCGGGCTGACGACGAGTCTCCGGACGACCGCGCTGGACGACGTGAGCGACATGCTTCCTCCTCGTGGGGCCGCGGCTCCGGCCGCTGACGGAGTGCGTGGGATCGAGGCGGCCGCCCCGCTACGGGGGATGTCGGCGGGGCGGCCGCGTTCGGGGGACCGGATCAGGCGGCGGAGCCCTGGCCGGCGTTGATGAGGGCGAGGAGCGCCCCGGGGGTCTCGGCGTCGACCACGGCGTCGTCCGGGATCTCGATGCCGTATTCGCGCTGGATCTGGCCTATGACCTGGAGCAGGGCGAGCGAGTCGTAGCCGAGGTCCATGAAGGGGGTGTCGATGACGTCGCCGTCCAGGTCGATGCCCTCCTCCTCGCCGGCACTCTCGCGGAGCATGCGGGTCAGGTCGGCCAGGGTGACGGTGGTGGTCGTCGTGGTCATGGTCGGTGCCGTCCTCTCGTAGAACTTCCGGGGTGGTGCCTGCCGAACCCCTGCCGGTTCCTGAATGTGCGTCCGGCGGGAGCTGTGTGGTGGGGGGTGTGTCGTGGGGGTGTGCCGGGCTCGTGGGGCAGTGCGGCGCCGGCGCGGGTGCGTCCGGCGCGGGTGCGTACCGCCGGGAGGCGTGCCCTCAGGAGGCGTGCCGTACGACGAGGGCCGCGTTGAAGCCGCCGTGCCCGCGGGCGAGCACGAGGGCGGTACGCAGCCTCGCTTCCCGGGCCTGCCCGGTGACGAGGTCGATCCTGTGCTCCGGGGAGGCCTCGGTGACGTGCGCGGTCGGCGGGATCACGCCGTCCCGCAGGGCCAGCAGCGCGGTCGCCACGTCCAGTGCCGCGCCTCCGGCGAGCAGCCGTCCCGTCATGGTCTTGGGGGCGGTCACCGGTACGCCGTGGGGCCCGAAGAGGCCGGTGAGGGCCTCGGCCTCGGCCCGGTCGGCCGCGGGCGTACCGGCGGCGTCGGCGAAGACGACGTCCACGTCGGCGGCGGTGAGTCCCGCGTCCACCAGGGCGTTCTCGGCGGCCCGGCGCAGCCCGGGCGGGCGGCCGCTGCCGGGGGCCGGGTCGAGGGTCGCCGCGTATCCGGCGATCTCCCCGTAGACCCGCTCCGCACCCCGGTCGCGTGCCGACCGCTCGTCCTCGACGATGAGGATCGCACCGCCCTCGCCCGGCACGTATCCACTGGCGTCGGACGCGAAGGGCAGGTAGGCCCGCTCGGGGTCGTCGACCGTGCTCATCAGTCCCGAGGCGATCTGCGGGACCCAGCCCCAGGGACAGATGGCGGCGTCGACTCCACCGGAGATGACGGCCGGGAAGCCCTTGCGGACATGGCGGCGGGCCTGGCCGATCGCGTCGATGCCGCCGGCCTGCTCGGTGAGCAGCACGCCGCTGGGGCCGCGAAGCTTGTGGCGGATGGAGATCTGGCCGGTGTTGACGGCGTAGAACCAGGCGAAGGACTGGTACGCGCTGACGTACTCCTTGCCCTTGCTCCACAGGTTCTCCAGCTCCCGCTGGCCGAACTCGACGGCCCCTCCGGACGCCGAGGTCACCACACCGATGCCGAACTCGGGCATCTCCGCCGGGTCGATGCCGGCGTCGGCCAGGGCCCAGTCCGCCGCCGTCAGTGCGAGGCGCGTCATGTGGTCCGTCTGCGGCATCAGCCGGCTCGGGATGTGCTGCTCCGCCACGTAGTCGGACACCTCGCCCGCGATGCGCGAGGGGTACTGGCCGGCGTCGAAGCGGGTGACCGGGCCCAGGCCGGACTCGCCGGCGAGGGTGGCCTTCCAGAACTCGTCGGTTCCCAGGCCGTTGGGTGCCGTGATGCCGAGGCCTGTCACCACCGTTGCCGTGGTCATGCGGTTCTCCTCTCCGGGCGGGCCAGCACCATGGCGCTCTGGAACCCGCCGAAGCCGCTGCCCACGCTGAGAACCACGTCGGTCTTCTTCTCGCGGGCGGTCAGGGGGATGTAGTCGAGGTCCAGCTCGGGGTCGGGCTCGTGGAGGTTGGCGGTGGGCGGCAGCACACCGTGCTCCATGGCCAGCGCGCAGGCGGCGATCTCCAGCGAGCCGATCGCGCCGAGGGAGTGCCCGATCATCGACTTGATGGAGCTGATCGGAGTCTCGTACGCGTGGGCGCCGAGGCTCCGCTTGAAGGCACCCGTCTCGTGGCGGTCGTTCATCTTGGTGCCGGAGCCGTGGGCGTTGATGTAGTCGACCGAGTCCGGGGCCAGGGCCGCCTCGCCGAGGGCGACGTCGATGGCCTCGGCCATCTCGCGGCCGTCGGGCTTGAGGCCGGTCATGTGGTACGCGTTGCAACGGGAGGCGAATCCCGCGATCTCCGCGTAGATGTGGGCGCCTCGCCGGCGGGCGCTCTCCAGCTCCTCCAGGACGAGGATCGCCGCGCCCTCCCCGAGGACGAGCCCGCTGCGGGTCCGGTCGAAGGGCCGGCAGGCGCTCTCGGGAGTGTCGTTGCGGGGGGTGGTGGCGTGGATGGCGTCGAAGCAGGCCGAGGTGATCGGTGAGATGGGGGCCTCGGTGGCGCCGGCGATCATCACGTCGGCGGTGCCTTCGCGGATCAGGTCCACGGCGTGGCCGAGCGAGTCCAGGCCCGAGGTGCATCCGGTGGAGACCACGGCGGCCGGTCCCTCGGCACCCGCGGCGCGGCCCACTTCGGCGGCCATCGAGCTGGGAACGAAGTGCCGGTACAGCTCGGGGACCGCGTACTCGTGGTCCACGTTCCACTTGCGGCCGCCGTCGCTGACGACGACGTACTCCCGCTCCAGGCTGGTGGTGCAGCCGACCGCGCTGCCCAGCGAGGTGCCGACCCGCCCCGGGTCGAGGGAGGCGATGTCGAGGCCGCTGTCGGCGAGCGCCTCGCGGGTGGAGACGACCGCGAACTGCGCGGCCCGGTCGAGCCTGCGGATCTCCTGAGGGGTGAGCCCCGCGGCCGCCGGGTCGAAGTCGCACTCGGCGGCGACCTGCGAGCGGAACGGGGAGGGGTCGTAGAAGGAGATCCTGCGGGTGGCGGTGCGTCCCGCCGTGAGAAGGTCCCAGTACTCCTTCACTCCGACCCCGCCGGGGGCCACGACGCCCAGTCCGGTGATGGCGACTCTGCGCATGCCGCTACCTCGCCTTCGACGGGGCCGAATGCCCCCAAGGGCACCTGCCGGATGGAACTGTGCGGGCCACTGTCGATCCCTTCGTCCGTGTCACTGCTGAGGGCGTTTCCGTTCTGGGTGGTGCCGGGCCGGGGTCCGGACCACTGCGGCGGCCGGGGCGGTTCGGGGTGGGAACGCCCCGGCCGGCCGGACCGGACGGTCGCCCGCTCGTGGCGTGCCGCCGTTTCCGGTGACGCAATGGAACGTCCGCCCCCTCGACCGGCGCTCGCGCCGACATGGACCAGGGGCGCGGGAAGGTCACGTCGGCACGTTTCCGTGCTTGCGAGCAGGCACTTCGGCCTTCTTGGCGCGCAGCATGGCGAGCGAGCGGATCAGTACGCGGCGGGTCTCCCCCGGCTCGATGACATCGTCGACGAGCCCGCGTTCGGCGGCGTAATACGGGTGCATGAGCTCCGACTTGTACTCCTGGATCCGCTGCGCCCGCAGGGCCTCGGGGTCGTCCGAGGCGGCGATCTCGCGGCGGAAGATGACGTTCGCCGCGCCGTCCGCGCCCATCACGGCGATCTCGTTGGTGGGCCAGGCGAAGGACAGGTCGGCTCCGATGGAGCGCGAGTCCATCACGATGTAGGCACCGCCGTACGCCTTGCGCAGCACGAGCGAGATGCGAGGAACGGTGGCGTTGCAGTACGCGTACAGGAGTTTGGCGCCGTGGCGGATGATGCCGTTGTGTTCCTGGTCGACGCCCGGGAGGAAGCCGGGCACGTCGACGAGCGTCACCAGGGGGATGTTGAAGGCGTCGCAGGTCGACACGAAGCGGGCGGCCTTCTCGCTGGCGTGGATGTCCAGGACGCCCGCGAGGGAGGCGGGCTGGTTGGCGACGATGCCGACCGGGTGCCCGTCGAGGCGGGCCAGCGCGCACACGACGTTGCGCGCCCACGCCTCGTGGACCTCGAAGTACTCCCCGTCGTCGACGATTTCCTCGATGACTCCGCGGATGTCATAGCTGCGGCCGGGGTCGGCCGGCACCAGGTCGGTGAGGGCGTCGGTGCGGCGGTCCGGCGAGTCGTCGCCGCGGACGGGCGGCGGCAGCTCGCGGTTGTTGGACGGCAGCAGCGACAGGAGGAAGCGGACGTCCTCCAGGCATTCGGCCTCGTCGTCGTAGGCGAAGTGGCAGACGCCGGAGGCGGTGGCGTGGACGTCGGCGCCTCCGAGGCCGTTGTGGGTGATCTTCTCTCCGGTCACCGCCTGGACGACGTCGGGACCGGTGATGAACATCTGTGCCGTCTCCCGCACCATGAACACGAAGTCGGTGAGGGCGGGAGAGTACGCGGCGCCACCGGCGCACGGGCCGAGCATCACGCTGATCTGCGGGATGACACCGGACGCCGCGACATTGCGCCGGAAGATGCCGCCGTAGCCGGCCAGTGCGGTGACGCCCTCCTGAATACGGGCGCCGGCCCCGTCGTTGAGGCTGACCAGCGGGGCCCCGGCGGCCTCCGCCAGGTCCATGACCTTGTGCACCTTGGCGGCGTGGGCCTCTCCGAGGGCGCCCGCGAAGACGCGGAAGTCGTGCGCGTAGGCGAAGACGGTGCGGCCGTGGACCAGTCCCCAGCCGATGACGACACCGTCGCCGTGCGGCTTCTTCTCCTCCAGGCCGAAGCCGGAGGCCCGATGGCGCCGGAGTGGTTCGATCTCGGTGAACGTGTCCGGATCGAAGAGCAGTTCGAGGCGTTCGTGGGCGGTGAGCTTGTTCTTGGCGTGCTGCCGCCTGGTGGCCTCGGGGTCGGGCCCGCGGCTCACCTCCTCCTTGAGGCGGCGCAGCTCGGCGGCGGCTCGTCGCAGGTCAGGGGCAGCCTGAGTGACCGTGAGGTCGTCGAGGATCGTCATCGGCCGAACGTAGGCAGCTCGGCTCGAGACGTACTGGAGCCGACCCGGGCAGGTGTCAGCCGGCCGTCGACAGCGGCAGTTCCAGCGCCGGGTCGGCGGACAGCACGGCGTGGTGGAGCCGCTGCAATCGGGGTGAGGGCTCCAGGCCGAGCTCGTCGATGAGCGTGCCGCGCAGCCGCTGGTAGGCCTCCAGGGCCCGCCAGGCCGCTCCCGCGCGGTGCAGCGCGGTCATCAGCTGGGCGCAGAAGTTCTCGTGCATGGGGTGCTTGGCGACCAGTACGCGCAGCTCGGGCACGATCTCGGTGTGTCGCCCGAGCCACAGGTCGGCGTCGATGCGCCGTTCCAGTGCGGCCATGCGGTCCTCCTCCAGCCGTAGCACCTCCAGTTCGAGGACCGGTCCGACGCGGACGTCCACGAGTGCGGGCCCGTGCCACATCCGCAGTGCGCCGCCGAGGAGTTCGGAGGCGGCGTAGTGGTCCCCCGCCTCGTGCGCGGCCCGTCCCGCCGCCGCGAGCCGGCCGAACTCCTGTACGTCGACCTGGCCGGGCTGGACCTGGAGCAGGTAGCCCCCGTGCTGGGTGACCAGTACGTCCTTGGCCTGGCGGGTGGGGTCGCCGTCGAGGGCGGCGGTGAGCTTGCGGCGCAGTTGGAGGATGTATGTCTGCAGGGTGGTGGCCGCGCTGCGCGGGATGTCCTCACCCCAGATCTCCGCCATCAGCGTCGGCACGGTCACCACGCGGTCGGCCTGCAGGGCGAGCAGGGACAGTATCTGTCGCGGCTTGGCGGCGGTCGGCACGATGGACACCCCGTTCTCACGGGCTGCCAGCGGTCCGAGGACCTTGATCTCCATGTGTGTCCTCCTCTGCTTCCTTCTGTGCGGCCGGCCCCTCGCCGACGCCCCTCGTACGGGACGGCCTTCCGGCTCTGGAGCCTTGAGTGAGCGTCGCATCAGCGCCGTTGGAGCCCCAGTGAGCGGGTCACGAGGCCCGGCATGAAAATGTCATGCCCCGGTGGTGATTCCCGCACTGTGATTCCGCTCGCGCCGGGCAGCAGAATCCGTGGCCTCGGCACGTCGGACGAAAGCTCGTCCGACGCCTTCAACGAGGGGGACTACCATGAGCACCGCTCTGTCCAACGCACGCCCTGACGTCGAGGAAGCGACCGCCGTCGCGTTCTCGAACGATCACCGCATCGCGCTCCTGACGGCCCGGACCGCTCTGGAACCGGAGCTCGCCCAGCGTTACACCGAGGACCCGCGCTCCCTGCTCGCCGAGTTCGGCCTGTCGGCCGTGGAGCCGGCGTACGCGGCCTGGACGACGGAGAACGACGCGCACCTGCTGATCGAGGACCTGGATCAGCTGGGTTCGGTGGACGAGGGATTCAGCATCGTCTTCACCAGGAGTGGTCAGCCGTCCCAGTCCGTCGAAGCCTCCCTGAGATGACGACGACGCTGCCTGAGGGCGCCTCACACCGTGTGGGGTTCAAGCCTCACCTGAGGGTGGAGATCGTCAGGGGCGAGGCGGTGTACCTGCTTTCGGAGCGTGGCACGACGGCATTGCAGGGCCGCTCCATCGAGGCCCTCGCGCCACTGCTCGACGGTTCGCGTACGCTGCCCGGCCTGCTCGACGAGGCGGCCCGTACGCTGCCGGCGGCGGAAGCGGGCAGGTTGATCGCCAAGCTGGCGCAGGCCGATCTGATCGGCTACCGCGACCCGCTGGCGGACAACGCCGCCGCCGCGTACTGGGAACTGGCCGGCCTGGGCAGCGCGGAGGCCGTATCCGCGCTGCGCGACACCACGGTCCAGATCGTCGCCTTCGGCCGGGTGAGCGCCGAAGAGGCGCGCAAGCAGTGTGTCGCCGAGGGGCTGACCCTGGCGGGTCCGGGCGAGCGCGTCGACTTCACCCTGGTCCTGTGCGACGACTATCTCGATCCGCGGCTGCGCGACCTGGACGGCCGGTTACGCGCACGCGACAGGCCCTGGCTGCTCGCCAAGCCCTGCGGCGCTGAGGCGTGGGTGGGCCCGGTCTTCGGGCCGGGCGACCGGCCCTGCTGGTCCTGCCTGGCCCACCGGCTGCGCGCCCGGCTGTTCTCCCAGTCACCCGTCCGGCAGGCCCTCGGCCTGCCGGGCGCGGTCCCGGTCCCCGACGCCTCGCTCGGCGTGGTGCGCGGCCTCGGCCTGCACACCGCGGTACTCGAGACGGTCAAGTGGATGGCCGGCATGCGGTACGAGGAGCAGGGTGCCGTGTGCACGCTGGACACGCGTACGCTGCGAACCCGTCACCACGCGGTGACGAGGCGTCCGCAGTGCCCGGACTGCGGGGATCCGCAGCTGGTGGCGACGCACGTGCGAAGGCCGGTCGTCCTCACGTCGCGCCCGAAGGCCGAAGGGACGGGCAGCAATCACCGGGCACTGACACCCGAAGCCGTTCTGGCGCGTTACCGGCACCTCGTCGACCCGGTGACCGGCATCGTGCCCGAACTCCAGACGGTGCCGGATGCTCCGGAGGGGCTGAACCGCTGCCTGTCGGGACGGAACGCGGCATTGCAGGCGCACTCGCTGAACGGTGTACGCGGTGGTCTGCGCAGCCAGAGCGGCGGCAAGGGGGTCACCCCGCTGGAAGCCCGGGTGGGCGCCCTGTGCGAGGCGGTGGAGCGCTACTCCGGTACGCGCCAGGGGGACGAGCCGGTCGTCGTCGACACCTTGACCGGTCTGGGCCCGGCGGCCGTTCACCCGAACGCGTGCCAGCTCTACGCCGACCGGCAGTTTCGCGACCGCGACCGGTGGAACGCCACATGCACGCCCTTCCAGCACGTCCCGCCACCGTTCGATCCGCGGGAACCGGTGGAGTGGACACCGGTGTGGTCGCTGACGGCCGGCGAGCACCGTCTGCTGCCCACGTCCATGCTGTACTACGGCCCGGGTCCGGATGGTGTCGCCCGGGCCCCGTGGGCGGACTCCAACGGTGCTGCGGCAGGCAGCAGCCTGGAGGACGCCGTGGTGCAGGGGTTCCTCGAACTCGTGGAGCGCGATGCCGTGGCGCTGTGGTGGTACAACCGCACGAGGCAACCGGCAGTGGATCTCGACGCCTTCGACGAGCCCTGGCTCGCGTGCACCAGGGAGGCGTACGGGCGGCTGCGCCGTGATGTGTGGGTGCTGGATCTGACGACCGATTTCGGGATTCCGGCCATGGCGGCGATCTCCCGGCGGATCGACGGGGACGAGCAGGGCATCGCTTTCGGTTTCGGCGCGCATTTCGACCCCGCGCTGGCACTGCGCAGGGCGGTCACCGAGATGAGTCAACTGCTGCCGCTGGGACGGCAGGTGAGCGCGTTCCGTGCTTCCCACCCGGATCTGGATCGTTGGTGGACGAGCGCCACTGTCGAGAAACATCCGTACCTGACGCCCGATCACGCTCAGGCACCACGCGGGCCGCGGAGTTACCCGATGGAACGGCGCAGTGATCTGCGGGAGGACGTCCAGGCCGCCGAAAGGCTGGTGCGGGCGCGGGGGATGGAGCTGATGGTGCTCGACCAGACCCGCCCTGACGTGCTCCTTCCGGTGGTGAAGGTGATCGTGCCGGGGATGCGGCACTTCTGGGCGCGCTTCGCGCCCGGGAGGCTGTTCGACACACCCGTGGCACTGGGCCGGCAGGCTCGCCCGACTCCGTACGGTGACCTCAACCCGGTTCCGCTGTTCGTGTGAGTCTCGTTGGTGATTGCGAGCAGTGGCTCAAGCTCAACGCATAGTCATACTATGCGCTTCGCCACCCCTGTCCTGGCGAGGAGACGGCTATGCCGGATGCACCCTTCCCCGCGGAAAGCTCTATTCCGCATACGCAGCATGGCCTGCAGGTCCCACTCGCACAACCGACCGGTGCACGATCCTCCCGGGAGGACCTGCGCGTCTCGCCGAGGCAGGTGGCACCGGCACCACGACTGGCCCGCGGCATCATCGTGGTGGCACTGAGCTGCTACTGCTCCGTGACCGTCATCAACGTCCTCCGCAACGTCAAGTTGGGGACGGTGACGCTGACCATCTGTGTGGCGACTGTTCTGCTGACCTTCGGAGTGCAGTTCGCCATCTCCTCCACCCGCGCCCGGGCGTGGAGTCTGCGTCGCCGCGTCACCGTCCTCGGGGCCCAAGTGGTGCTCACCTACCTGCCGATGGTCTGGTTCGACGCCAGCTGGGGCAGCATGCAGGGGCCTCTGTGCGCGTCGATCCTCCTGACGCTCCCGCCCCGGATCGCCTGGCCGGCCTACGGGCTCGTGGTCGCCGGCCTGATCCCGTACTCGATCCTGGCCGGCGCCGGCCCGCTCGACGCCGGATACGTCGTCATCGCGGGCGGTCTCACCGGACTGGTCATCTACGGGCTGAGCCGGCTCGCCGACCTGATCCAGGAACTGCACGACACCCGTGAGCAGATGGCGAAGATGGCCGTCACCCAGGAGCGCCTGCGCTTCTCGCGGGACCTGCACGACCTGCTCGGTTACAGCCTCTCGGCCATCGCCCTGAAGGGAGAGCTCATCCAGCGGCTGGTGCCCGTCCGGCCGGAACAGGCGGCCGAGGAGACCGCCGACCTGCTCCGGGTGGCCCGGCAGGCGCTCTCCGACGTACGCCTGGTGTCCAGCGGGTACCGCGACATGTCCTTGTGCGACGAGGCGGAATCGGCGGTGGCCGTGCTCGCGGCCGCCGATGTGCGGGCGGACGTGCGGGTGGAGTGCGGGCGTCTCCACCCGACCGTCGACACCGTCCTCGCGACCGCCCTCAGGGAGGGAGTCACGAACATTCTCCGCCACAGCCGCGTACAGCTATGTACCATCAGGGCACTTGTGGAGGGGGAAACGGTCAGGCTGACCCTGGTGAACGACCGTCCGCACGAGAAGGCCGACCACGCCTCCTCGGCCGCCCGGCGTGGAGGGAGCGGCCTGGACAACCTCCGTACGCGCTTCTCCGCGATCGGCGGAGGCCTGAGCGCCGGTGTCCGGGAGGACGGGCGGTTCCACCTCGAAGCGTGGGCACCCCTCCGCCCGCAGAGCTCCGGAGCGGGAGGAGCGCCGGACGCGGCCAGGGAGAGAGCCGCAGCCTGAACGGACGTCGAAGACGGGGGTTTTGATGCTGTCCGTGAAAATCCTCCTCGCGGAGGACGTGCACATGGTTCGGGGGGCGCTGGTCGCACTGCTGGAGCTCGAACCGGACCTGCAGGTGGTGGCAGCCGTCGATCGCGGTGACACCATCGTGCAGGCCGCTCTGGAGGTACGACCCGACGTGGCCGTGATCGACGTCGACCTTCCGGGGATCGACGGGCTGACCGCGGCAGCCGAGCTGCATGAGCAGCTGCCCAGCTGCCGCACCCTGATCCTCACCAGCCTCGGCCGCCCGGGGACCCTGAGGCGCGCCCTGTCCGCGCACGTCTCCGGGTTCCTCCTCAAGGACTCCCCCTCGGACCAGCTCGCGCTCGCCGTGCGGTCCGTGGCGGCGGGACGGCGGGTCGTCGACCCGCAACTCGCCCTGGCCGCCTGGGACTCGCCCGACAACCCGCTGTCCCCGCGGGAACTGGAGGTCCTACGCCTCGCCGCCCGCGGTGCCGACGCCGCCGAGATCGCCGGATGTCTGTACCTGTCCAAGGGAACGGTCCGCAACTACCTCACGGCGATCGTCAGCAAACTGGGCGCCCGCAACCGGATCGACGCCATCCGGCTCGCCGAGGAGGCCGGCTGGATTCCCTGACGCCGGGCCCGGCGCCCCCAGCAGTGCGTCGAACAGCCCCTCGTCCAGCATGGTGTCGACGGCCACGTCCGCCGGCTCACCGAACCCGGTGTCGAAGACGGCGGCGCTCACCACATAGCGGTCCCCCACCGGGAAGGTGCCGAAGGTCCACTCCGAGCCACTGGCGCGCGTGCCGTCGGGCCGCACCAGCCAGGTGCCCGCCTCGTGCAGCGCGAAGCCGAACTCGGTGAACCGGAAACGCAGCCCCTGGCCGAGCGCCTTGCTGTAGGCCTCCTTGAGGGTCCACAGCCGCACCATGGTGTCGTTGCGTCTCCCCTCACCGCCCGCGTCGAGCTGCGCCTTCTCGTACGGGGTGCACGCCTGCGACTCCGACCCGGTGTGCGCGAGGCGCCGGTCGGCGCGTTCCACGTCGACGCCGACACGCCCCGTGCGGGTGATCCCGACGACCATCATCTCCTCGGTGTGGCTGAGGCTGACGTCGATCTGGTCGCAGCCCCGCACATACGGGCGGCCACCGGGCTGGTACGACAGGTCCACCAGGTGCGGCGCGGTCCGCAGGATCGCCGCCGCCGTGTGCCGCAGCAGCAGGCGGGAGGCGGCGAACCGTTCACGCATCCGCGGCTGCGTGAAGTTCTGGTAGCGCTGCCAGTCCCGGCCGAGCACGCGCCGCAGTTCGTCCTCGGTGCCCTCGCGGGGCAGCCACGCGGGCATCGCTCCGTACACCAGGACGGTGCCCATGCGGGTGAGTTCGTCGCGTACCCCCTCCCACGGGCCGTACGGTCCACGAAGGGGCAGGGGCCGCCCGATCCGTCCCGTCACCTCACGCCCCGGCCAGTGCGGCGGCCAGCGGGCCGGCGTCCAGCACGGAGATCACCCCGGCCAGGTCCACGGCGTCGCTCTGCGGCCCCTGGCACACCGGGAGGCAGACCGGGCCGTGGGCACCGCCCAGCCGTCGCAGGTACGGGGTGAGCACCGCCCGCGGGCCGATCTCCACCACATGGGTCGGCGTCTGCTGCGCCAGCAGGCTGCGGGCGGCGTCGGCGAACCTGACGGGCGCGGTCAGCTGCTCGGTCCAGTACGAGGCGTAGAGCGGCTCGGTGGTGAGCCTGCCGTACACCGTGGAGTAGAACGGCATCGAGGCGGCGCCGCCGGGGACCCGGCGGACCACGGCCTCGAACTTGGGGACCACGGGCGCCATCAGCGGGGAGTGGAAGGCGTGCGTGACCGTGAGGTGGCGGCACCGGACCCCGCGCTCCGCCAGCTTGCTCTCGATGCGTTCGAGCCCGGCACGGTCTCCCGACAGCACGGTCGACTTGGCCGCGTTGATGGCGCTGATGCCGACGCCCGGCTCGCAGGCGACCAGCTCGGTGGCCTCGTACGGGGTGATGCAGGCGGCCATCATCCCGCCGCCGGAGGGCAGGTACTGCATGAAGGCACCCCGCAGCGCCACCAGCTTGGCGGCGTCGGGCAGCGTGAGCGCGCCCGCGACCGTGGCGGCCGCGAACTCGCCGATCCCGTGGCCCAGCACGGAGACCGGCCGGACACCCGCCTCCTCCAGGGTCTTGGCCAGGGCGTACTCGACGGCGAACAGGGCCGGCTGGGTGAACGCGGTCTGGTGGATGCGCGAGTCCCTGTTGAGGATCATCTCCACCACGGACAGCCCGGTGTACGGCTGGAGCACCGCCCCGGCCTCGTCCAGGAACCGGCGGTAGACGGTCGAGTTCCGGTAGAGCCCCGACGTCATGCCGGGATGCTGGGAGCCCTGGCCGGTGAAGACGAAGGCCGCCCGGATCCGGTTGCCGCCCGACCCCGCGCCCCGCTCCGCCATGTGGCGGGCGAGCTGCCGGACGGTGGGGTACGCCCAGATGTCGGCGGGCTCGACCAGCGGCCCGAACTCCTCCTCGATGTCGCCGTAGAGGCTCAGCCCGGCCACCGAGTCGAGGTACTCGTGCACGGAGTCCGTGTCCAGCACCGGCCGGCCCAGATAGTGCGCGAGCCGCTCCAGCAGCCATTCGCGGTACGCGGTCTCGAAGTCGTCCTGCTGCTGTTCTCGCATGATCTGCTCCTTCTCGGACTCTGGGGGCGGCCCGCACCGGCCGGGCAGGGTGGCCCGCGCGGGGTCAGGCAAGCGGTGAGTCGTACAGGTCGTAGCTGCGGCGGCCGTGCAGCCGCGACAGGGCTTCGGCGAGCACCCGCCGCTCACAGGCACCGGGGCGGTCCGGGAGCGGCAGGCCCAGCCGGCGGCACAGCCGGTACAGGGCGGCCGTGGGCCAGGCCGCGTCGGCGAGGAAGGTGCCGGCGGCGCCGGGGGCGGAGCGCCGGCCACGCCACACGCCGAGGCACGCGGCGGCCGCCAGCACCATGGTGTACCGGTCGGCGAGGCCGAAGTTGTGCGGGCTGGCCAGGGCCGCGCGGTCACCCTGAGGGACGTCCGCGAAGGCCTTGCGCAGATCGCCCAGCTCATCGGTGAGCGTGCGGGCGAGGAGGCGCAGCACGGTCCCGCCCTCGCCCGTGCCGTCCGGCGCCCCGGCCCGTTCCAGCAGGTCCGCGGAGGCCACCAGGGTCGCGGCGAGCGGGTCGCCGTCGCCCAGGAGCGCCGGCTGCGTCAGGTCGAGCGGCGGCAGCTCGTCGTCGAGCCCGAACAGCGCGGCGGGCGCCTCGTGGCCGGTGAACCAGGCGTGCCGGGCGAAGTACGGCAGCTGGGGCAGCAGGCTGACCTGCCGGCCGGCGCTGCCCGCGTGCCCGAGCGAGGTGACCGGCAGGTCGCGCAGCTGCTTCTGGAACATCCCGTACATGCCGTCCTCGGCGAACGTCGCCTCGCCGAGCACGGCCGACATCTCGTCCATGCTCTCCGCGACGAGTTTGGGCGCCAGGTACGCCGCCGCGGCGGCGTAGGCGCTCATCTGGTGGGGCAGCAGGTGCAGGCCGCGGGTGGAGACCAGGGCGAGGCAGTCGATGAGCAGCAGGTCGAGGAAGGCCCCGGTGAGGACGTCCCGCACGTGCTGGACGTCGAGCGAGGAGCGGCCGTCGTCGCGGCGGCGGTCGGCGAAGCGCGCCACGGTGCGCAGCGCGGTGTCCGCGCCGGCGAGCACGATCGACGGGATGAGGCCGCGGATGACCAGCGAGGAGCGCAGCGACAGTTCGTAGCCGTCGCCCGGCTCGCCGAGCACGGCGCCGTCCGGGACCGGGCATTGGGTGATGCGCAGGCCGCCGAACTCGGCGCTGCGCATCCCGGTCGTGGTCCGCCGTGCGAGGTTGCGTACGCGGTCCGGGGGAAGCTCCTTGCGGTCCAGCAGCAGCACCGTGCGGCTGCGGCTGCCGGTCACGCCCGGGTTCCGGGCGAAGATGACCAACCCGTCGGCGCGGGAGGCGTTGGCGATCGCGGACTTGCTGCCGTCGAGCACCAGCCCGCCGTCGCCGGGGCGTACGGTGAACTCGTCGCTGACGAAGTCGTTGCCGTGCGCCACCTCGTGGCGTGCCACGGCCATCCGCCGGCCTTCCAGCAGGATCCGGGCGGCCAGCCGCCGCTGCTCGTCGTCTCCGGCCGTCCACACCGGAGTGGCGGCGAAGAAGCAGTTGAGCCCGTACCCGAAGCCGAGGGAGGCGTCCCGGCGGAACACCGGCCGCAGCAGCCGGCCCAGGACGTCCATCCGCCGGAGCCTGCCGCCGAGCGGGGCGGGAACGAACTCGGCGTTCAGGCCGTACTCGTCCAGTACCCGCTCCCCCTCGGGCAGGACGCGGCCCGCCGCGTCGGCGGCGAGGAGCGCTGCGCCGCCGAGCGGGTTGGCGGGGTCGTCGAGCGGCCCGAAGGCACGCTCCAGGGCGTTGATGCGGTCCTGTGCCGCGCGCTGGTCCTGTGCCCCGTGCTCGTCCTTCGCGCCCAGTGGGTCCCGTGCCGCGCTCACCGCTGCCTCCCGGTCGCCACGAGCCGCTGGACCTCGGGGTCGACGCGTTGGTGCAGCGCGGTGACCTCGCCACGGAGGAACAGCCGGCGCATGGCCGCCCGTTCGACCTTGCCGCTGGTGGTCCGGCGTACGGTTCCGGGGCGGACGAGCAGCACTCCCCCGGTCGTCACCTCGTACTCCTCGCGCAGCTGCTGCTGGACGGCGGAGACGAGCCCGGCGAGGTCGGTGTTGTACCGGCTGCCCGCCCGCAGCTCCTGGAGGATCACGACGCGTTCCCGTTCACCGCGGACCGCGAAGGCGGTGGCCGGGCCGAACAGCGCGCTCACGCGCTGCGCCGTGCGCTCCAGGTCCTGCGGGTACAGGTTGCGTCCCGCCACCACGATCGTGTCCTTGAGGCGTCCGTTGATGTGCAGGAGGCCGTCCACGAGGGCGCCGAGGTCCCCGGTGCGCAGATAGCCGCCGGCGCCGTCGGTGATCCGGCCGTCGAAGGCCGCCGCGGTCTCGGCGGGACGCGCCCAGTATCCGGGGCCGACACCGGCGGCCCGTACCCAGACCTCGCCGGTCCGGCCGTCGGGCAGCTCCTCGCACGTCTCCGGGTCGACGATGCGTACGTCGGCGGAGGCGGGCGGACCGCAGTGGACGGAGCCTCTGGTGCCGGTGAGGTTCGCCGGGGCGGCGGCGGACCCGGACACGAACAGGGTCGCCTCGGCCAGCCCGTAGCACGGGATCAGGGCCTCGGGGCGCAGACCGGCCGGGGCGAACCGCTCCGCGAAGGCGCGCAATGTCGCCGGGTCGACGGGCTCGCCCCCGCTGACGGCGATCCGCCAGCCGGACAGGTCGAGTCCGGCGATCTGCGCGTCGTTGACCCGGCGCACGCACAGCTCGTACGCGAAGTCGGGCGCGCCGCTGGCGGTCAGCCCGTACCGCGAGATGGTCTCCAGCCAGTGCGCGGGCCGTTTGACGAAGGCGGTCGGGGAGAGCAGCACGGCCGTGCCGCCCAGCCACAGCGCGTGCAGCAGCTGACCGACGAGGCCCATGTCGTGGTGGAGCGGCAGCCAGCCGCCGATCCTGGCGCCGCGCCGGATGCCCAGCGCCGTTCCGATGGCCTCCTGGTTGGCCAGCAGGCTGCGGTGGGTGACCACGACACCGCGGGGGTCCCGGGTGGAGCCGGAGGTGTACTGCAGGAAGGCGACCGCGTCGGGGTCGGTGAGGGCCGGGGGAAGCTCCGGCACGGCGGTGCCGGCCGGGTCCGGCGGGGCGTCGGCAAGGACGCAGGTGACGTGTCCGTAGCCGGTGCGGGCCAGCAGCTGGGACACGTCGGCGGCCTCGTCGGCGGCGGTGAGCGCACAGGAGACCGAGGCGTCCTTGACGATTCCGGCGATGCGTTCGTCGTGGTGCGGGCGGCCCCCCGGTGGGGCCACCGGGACGGCGACGGCTCCGGCGTACAGGCAGGCGAGGAAGCCGGTGGCGAACAGCGCCCGGGAGCTGTGGGTGAGCAGCACCCGCTCCCCCGGAGCGACGTGCCGCCGCAGTCGGCCGGCGAGCGTGCGGGCCGCGTGGTCGAGCTCCGCGTAGGAGATCGTCCTGGGCTCCAGGATTCCGGACCTCTCGGTCAGGATGATGAGGGCCTCCCGTTCGGGCGACTGGGCGGCCTGGGCCTGGATGAGTTCGGTGAAGGTCCGGTGACCGGTCACGCCCTCCCCCTTGCTTGTCGTGCGGCCGTCCCTCCCGGTGCGGCCGCGGCTGTCCCTGGCGATCGTGTGGTGGGTGCGGTCACGGACCGGGCCGGGCCATGGGGGGCCGGTAGTCGCCCGCCTTGACGGTCCATTCCGCGTACGCGGCCTTCTCCGCTTCGCCCGGCTCGCCCCCGCGGCGTGCCAGGGCCAGCAGCACGGCTGTCACAGCGGCGAGTTCGGCCTCGTCGGGCTGCCCGCGGAGCACGGTGATGCGCGTTGTTTTCACCATGGGGACAGCGTGCGCCCGCCCGCTCGAAGCGGGCTCGCGCGGGAAACGCGGAAGAGCCGAGGACCTGTGGTCCTCGGCTCTTTTGCCGGTGGAGCCGTCGCGGGCGGCCGGTTCAGCCGATCACGCGCTCGTACGCGACGTGCCGGGTGCGGTCCACCGTGATGTCCGCGCGCCGGCCGAGGGCGTGCCGCAGGGCGCGGTATTCCGCGCTGCCCAGGGCACGGTCGCAGTCCGCCGTGTCCCGCCACCACTGCAGGCCGGTGTACCGGCCGGGGAGCAGCGTCGAGCGCAGCAGGTCGCTGCCCCCGAAGCCGCCGAGGGTGCCGAAGTGCTCGTTCATCTCGGCGTAGCCCCGCTCGAAGGCGTGCGGCTCCTCGCGCACCGTGACCTGGGTGAGCACCACGTTCTCGGCTCCGACGACGGCGTTCTCCCTGAGCACGCGTGCGACGCTCACGGCCTGGTCGGCCTCGGCGTCCACCAGGGGGCCGAGCTTCTTGACGTGGAGCTGGAACGTCTCGTCGTTGACGGTGTCCAGGAAGCCCCGCAGCGTGCGCCAGTGGCCGATGTGCGCGTACACGTGCGGCCGTTCGACGAGTCTCACGGTGACGAGGAAGTCGAAGTCCTCGCGGCGGCGCAGGAACTGGGAGTGCTCCCTGAAGAGCCTCTCGAACCTCGCCACGTCGCCCTTGACCTCGAAGCGGTTGATCACCGCAACCGGCTTGTGCAGACTACGATCCGGCACGCGCTTCCTCCGCGAACTGCTTGGCATGGCGCAGGGTGGTGGAGCTGTTGGTGCCGAGCGCCTTGCGGACCAGGGCGCGGGCCTCGGCGAGCGTCGCCTCGGGGCCGAGTGCCGCGCGGACCCCTTCGGGGTCGAGCGTGACGGTGTGCCACGAGGTGGCTCTGACTGTACCGTCACCCAGCGACTCGATCACCCATCTGCCGGTGTGCCCGCTCATCGCGACCGGTACCCGGAGCTGCTTGTAGACGATCATGTTGCGGTCCTCGAAGCACACCCGTACCGAGGTGGTGTTGTGGGTGGAGCCGTCGGGGCTGCGGGTGTCCATGTCCATGTGCTGGACGCCCGGTTCGTCCTCGGTGAGGTCCAGCCGCGCCACGTGGGGCAGCCGCTCGGGCCAGAGGTCGGCACGGTCCAGGAAGGCGTACACATCGCCGGCGGCGCCGGCGACGACTTCGGAGTCGCTGAAGGTGAAGTGGAGTTCGTCGCGGGCGCCGCCCAGTTCGGCGGCGTTCTTGAGGGCGGCGAGCTCGGCACGGCTGTTGCGGTCGACGGCCTGCTCGATCAGTTCCTCGGCGGCCGGGTCGTCGCCGGTGGCGCGGTAGTCGTGCAGGAGCACCACGCGGGTCCTGCCGTCCTCCAGCGGCTCGACGCGCCACTCGCCGCCCATCGAGGCGACCGGTGCGGCGGAGGCCACCTGGCGGAAGGTGATGGTGCGCGACGCCGGGTCGAGGGTGCGCCGGGAGGTCCAGGTGCGGACCTTCTCGTTGGCGATGGCCCAGATGCGCAGCAGCTGTTCACCGCCCGTCTCCGGTGCCTCTTCGAGCACCTCGACGTGGACCGTCGGTCCGAACACCTGGGGCCACGCGGAGACGTCCGCCACGAGGTCGTAGATGGTGGCGGGCGATGCCGCGACGGTGATGGAGTGCTCCGTGACGTGGGGAGCTGTGGTCTCGGACGTAGCGGTCGGTGCCACGGCAACCTTCCCTTCGACAGCCGTGAGGAACGGCGGATCTGCAGATTGGCATGAGGGTGCTCAACAGCGGGTGGAGCCCGGGTGGAGTCAGGGCGCGGGGTGCTCCGTGGCCCACGCCGGGCGGTGCAGGATCTCCAGGACGGCGCAGCCCCAGCTGTAACCGGCGCCCACGCTGACGAGGACGCAGCGGTCGCCGGGGCGGGCCTTCCCGGAGACGATGAGGTGGTCGAGGCCGGCGAACTGGTCGCCCGCGCCGAGGTGGCCGACGGTGCGGCTGAAGTCCCAGGTGGTTCGCTCGGGGTCGATGCCGAACGGCTGGTAGTAGATGGACTGGAGCCGCCGCCGCCCGAAGTGGGGCAGGACGACCCACTCGGCGTCGGCCAGCTCCATCCCGGCGTCCGCGAGGGCCTGTTTCAGCACCGTCTGCTGGCCGTTGTGGGCGCGGGTGATGGCGTACGACATGCCGACCCGGCCGATGAAGGCGCGTTTGGCCTCCTCGAAGTCGACCGGGATGCGCTGGCTGAACGGGGCGGGGCCGAAAGGCTCGTCCCCCCGGTGCAGGGGCTCGAGTTCGGGGTCGGCGTGCATGGACAGGGAGACGAGCCGGGCGAAGCCGTCCCGGCGGGAGAGCACCAGTGCGCTGGCCCCGTCGGCGTACGGGGTGCCCGGGTCGGTCCGCCAGCGGTCGATGCCGGGTTCGCAGAACCGGTCGGCGGTGGTCAGCAGGGCGTCGCCGCGGCCGTGGCCGGCCGAGAGGTAGGCGGTGGCCAGGTCGACGGCGGCGAGACCGCCGTTGGACATCTGCCGGATCTCGATGGCCTGGCAGCTGTTGCCGAGTGCCTCGCGCTGGATGTACGAGGCCACCGGCCACAGGTCCTGGCCCTGGTGGTAGGTGTCGGCGTGGAGCAGGAGGTCGACGTCGCCGCCGCCGGTGCCGGCCCGGCGCAGGGCCGTGCGGGCGGCCGCCGCGCCCATCTCGGCGGCGGACTCGTGGGGCGAGTACGCCACGGACACCAGGCCGGTCGACGAGGCCACCCGGGGCGGGCAGGCCCCGGAGGCGACGGCGTCGGCGACGGTGACGGCGGAGGGGAGCCGCACGGAGGTCCCCCGTATATAGATGTCTTCCACACGCACAGTGGCTCCCGGGAAATCGAGGCTCAGCCCGTGGCCACCGCGGCCAGGGTGGGTGAGCGGTGGGCCTCGGGGGGCCCGTCGAGCAGGACGTAGTGGACGGCGTCGAGCAGCGCCGCCCAGCTGGCCGCGACGGTGTTCTCGTCCACGCCGACGGTGCCCCAGCGGCGTTCGCCGTCCCGGTAGGAGATCAGCACCCGGGCGGCGGCTCCGCTGCCGACCTGGCCGTTGAGGACCCGTACCTGGTAGTCCACCAGTTCGAGGCGTGTCAGTCCCGGGAAGTACGGGTCGAGCGCCGAGTGCAGGGCGGTGTCCAGGGCGTTGACCGGACCGTTGCCGAGTCCGGTGGCGGTGACGGACTCCCCGTCGACGCGCAGCCGCACCGACGCCTCCGTACGGACCTCGCCGTCCCGGCGCCGCGAGACGCCCACGGCCCACGAGTCGACCTCGAACGGCGGCGTGGCCGGGCCGCCGGCGAGTTCCTCGCGCAGCAGCAGGACGAACGAGGCGTCGGCGGACTCGAAGCTGTAGCCGCGGTTCTCCAGTTCCTTGACGCGGGCCGCGGCGCGGGCGACCTCCTCGGAGCCGGCCTCGACCTCGTAACCGAGTTCGCGGGCCTTCAGTTCGATGGAGGAGCGTCCGCCCATGTCGGAGACGAGGGTGCGCATCGTGTTCCCGACCCGGGAAGGGTCGGTGTGCTGGTACAGGTCGGGGTCGACGCGCAGGGCGGAGGCGTGCAGGCCCGCCTTGTGGGTGAAGGCGGAGATGCCCGTGTAGGGGGCGGCCGGGTTGCTCCGTACGCCGGTGAGTTCGGTGATCGCCCGGCCCGTCCGGGACAGGTCCCGCAGCCTTTCGAGCGGGACGACCTCCCGGCCCCGCTTGAGCACGAGGTTGGCGATGACGGTGAAGAGGTTGGCGTTGCCGCACCGTTCGCCGTAGCCGTGGGCGGTGCCCTGGGCGTGGACGGCGCCCGCGTCGACGGCGGCCATGGTGTTGGCGACCGCGCACCCGGTGTCGTCGTGGCAGTGGATGCCGATGGGGGCGCCGGTCATGGCGATGGTGTCCGCCACCACGGCCCGTACCTCGTCCGGCAGCGATCCGCCGTTGGTGTCGCACAGCACGACGGTCTCGGCCCCGGCCTCGGCGGCCGTGCGGACGACCGCCAGGGCGTACTCGCGGTTGACGAGGTAGCCGTCGAAGTAGTGCTCGGCGTCGAGGAAGACCCGGCGCCCGGCGTGCACCAGGTGCCGCACGGTGCTGCCGATCATGGCGAGGTTCTCGGCGAGGGTGGTGCGGAGTGCGTGCTGCACATGGCCGGTGTGGCTCTTGGCGACCAGGGTCACCACGGGCGTCTCGGCGGCCAGCAGCGCTCGTACCTGCGCGTCGACGGACACGGGGATGCCGGGCCGGCGGGTGGCGCCGAAGGCGGCCAGGACGGCGTTCTTCAGGTCGAGTTCGGTGCGTGCGCGGCGGAAGAACTCGGTGTCCTTGGGTACGGCTCCGGGCCAGCCTCCCTCGATGAAGCCCACGCCGAGGGCATCGAGCCGACGCGCGACGGCGAGCTTGTCCTCGACCGTCAGCACCAGGCCTTCCTGCTGGGTGCCGTCGCGCAGGGTCGTGTCGTAGAGCTGGAAGCTCTGCTCAGCCATCGGCCCCTCCCTTGTCCGGTGTGTGTTTCCGGCGGTCTCGGCGCGCCGGTTGGATTCCCCACGGTCGGGCGACGGGCCGGAGAACGGCTCGAGCGGTACTGGACCGGGAAAGGGCACGACGGCGCGGCGGGACCGGACGGCGGTGGCGACGGCCGCGCCGGGCGGGCGGGGGCCGAAGGCGGTGGCATAGGCGTCGTTGACGTACGCGACGCGGTGATCCCTTCGACGGTGGCTCGGCCCC
>NZ_JBEPEL010000079.1:0-31064 GCF_040300825.1 Streptomyces sp. NPDC000229 | reverse complement strand
GGGTACATGGTGGGGTCCCCCGCCCCCCGGCCGGGCCCCCCCCCCCCCCGGGGGGGGGGGGGGGGGGGCGCCCCCCCCCCCCCCCCCCCGCGGCCCGACTGTCGGCGCGGTGGTGGGACACGGCCCCTCCGGGCCCGTCGGCTCAGGGCCGGGCGGCCGGTGACGCTGCTGTTCCGCCACCCGAAAAAATTCCGGTTTCCGCGCGACGGACCGCCCGCCCCTCCCCGTAGAGCAGGTGTCGGAGCTGCTCCACGGCTGAAGGGTGAACCGGATGGGTGTCGAGATCTGTGTGGAAGGACTGACGAAGTCCTTCGGCCACCAGGTCATCTGGCAGGACGTCTCACTGACACTGCCCGCCGGGGAGATCTCGGTCATGCTCGGCCCCTCGGGCACGGGCAAGTCGGTGTTCCTCAAGACGCTCGTCGGGCTGCTGAAGCCCGACCGGGGGTCGATCGTGATCGCCGGCCGTGACATCACCGAGCTGCGCGAGCACGACCTGTACGAGGTACGGAAGCTCTTCGGCGTCCTCTTCCAGGACGGCGCGCTGTTCGGGTCGATGAACCTGTACGACAACATCGCCTTCCCGCTGCGCGAACACACCCGCAAGCCGGAGAGCGAGGTCCGGCGGATCGTCCTCGAGAAGATGGACATGGTCGGGCTGATCGGCGCCGAGGAGAAGCTGCCCGGCGAGATATCCGGCGGTATGCGCAAGCGGGCCGGTCTGGCCCGGGCGCTGGTCCTCGATCCGGAGATCATCCTCTTCGACGAGCCGGACTCGGGGCTCGACCCGGTGCGGGTGGCGTACCTGAACCAGCTGATCGTCGACCTCAACGCCCAGATCGACGCGACCTTCCTGATCGTCACGCACGACATCGCCTCCGCCCGCCAGGTGCCGGACAACATCGGGCTGTTGTTCCGCCGCGAGCTGGTGATGTTCGGGCCCCGCGAAAAGCTGCTGACGAGCGACGAACCGGTCGTACGGCAGTTCCTGGGCGGCCGGATGCAGGGGCCGATCGGCATGGCGGAGGAGAAGGACGCCGCGCAGGTCGCGCAGGAGCTGGCCGAGATCGACGACGACGGCGGGGAGACGCTGATGACACCCCGGCTGCTGCCCACCTCCGGGGTCGAACGCCCGCCCCGCTGGGAGGCGATCGCCCAGCGGGAGCAGGAGCGGCGGCAGCAGAAGGACGAGCGGGGGGCGACCGCCAAGTGAGCCTCTCCCCCATCGGCGCCCTGCGGCAGTCCGGCAGCCTCTTCGCCATGGCCCTGGACGTGGCTCGCACGCTCCCCCGGCGGCCGTTCCAGCTGCGTGAGTTCATCCAGCAGTCCTGGTTCATCGCGAGCGTGACCATCCTGCCGACCGCCCTGGTCTCCATCCCGTTCGGCGCGGTCATCGCCCTCCAGATCGGCAGCCTCACCCGGCAGCTCGGCGCCCAGTCGTTCTCCGGCGCCGCCTCCGTGCTCGCCGTGCTGCGCGAGGCGTCGCCGATCGTCACCGCGCTGCTGATCGCGGGCGCGGGCGGCACGGCGATCTGCGCCGACCTCGGGGCGCGCAAGATCCGCGAGGAGATCGACGCGATGCAGGTGCTGGGCATCGATCCCATTCACCGGCTGGTGGTCCCCAGGGTCCTGGCGTCGATGCTCGTGGCGGTCCTCCTCAACGGCCTCGTCTCGGTCGTGGGCGTCGCGGGCGGCTACTTCTTCAACGTCGTGCTCCAGAACGGCACGCCCGGCGCGTACCTCGCCTCCTTCACCTCCCTCGCGCAGATCTCCGACCTGTGGGTGGCCGAGATCAAGGCCCTGGTCTTCGGCGCGATCTCGGCGATCGTCGCCTCGTACAAGGGGCTGACGGCCAAGGGCGGGCCGAAGGGCGTCGGCGACGCCGTGAACCAGTCCGTGGTGATCACCTTCATGTTGCTGTTCGTGACGAACTTCGTGATGACCGCCGTGTACTTCCAAGTCGTTCCGCAGAGGGGGTGACGAAGCATGGCCCTGTTGCACCGCCTGGAGGAGCTGGGCGCCCAACTCGTCTTCTACGGCCGCTCACTGGCCTGGACCGGGCGCACCCTGCGCCGCTACAAGAAGGAGACCCTGCGGCTGCTGGCCGAGGTGAGCTTCGGCCGGGGCGCGCTCGCGGTGGTCGGCGGCACGGTCGGCGTCATCGCGTTCCTGTCGTTCTTCACCGGCACGGAGGTGGGACTCCAGGGGTACGCGGCGCTCAACCAGCTCGGCACGTCGAACTTCGTGGCGTTCCTCTCCGCGTACTTCAACACCCGGGAGATCGCGCCGCTGGTGGCCGGGCTCGCGCTGTCGGCGACCGTGGGGGCCGGGTTCACCGCCCAGCTCGGCGCGATGCGGATCAGCGAGGAGACGGACGCGCTGGAGGTGATGGGCGTCCCGTCCCTCCCGTTCCTGGTGACGACCCGGATGATCGCCGGTTTCGTGGCGGTGATCCCGCTGTACGTGGTCGGGCTGCTGTCCTCGTACTTCGCCGCCCGCACCATCACCACTGGCTACTACGGCCAGTCGGCGGGCACGTACGACCACTACTTCCAGCAGTACCTGCCACCGGTGGACGTGTTGTGGTCCTTCGGCAAGGTGATCGTCTTCGCCGTCGTGATCATCCTGGTGCACTGCTACTACGGCTACTACGCGAGCGGTGGCCCGGCCGGTGTCGGCGTCGCGGTGGGCCGGGGCGTGCGGACGTCCATCGTCGCCATCAACGTCCTGGACTTCTTCCTCAGCCTGGCGATCTGGGGCGCCAGCACGACCGTACGGATTGCGGGGTAGGGGCCGATGCGCACACCTGTGAAACTGCGGCTGTACGGGGTTGTTTTCGTCGTCGCCCTCGCCCTGCTGCTGTCGCTGTCCGTCGCCGTCTACCAGCAGGTGTTCACCTCCGTCGTACGGATCACGCTGGAGGCCGGCACGCTCGGCAACCAGCTGGAGCCACGCGCCGACGTGAAGCTGCGCGGGCTGCTGGTCGGCGAGGTGCGCGAGGTGCGGGCGGACGGTGAGAAGGCCACCCTCGACATCGCGCTGAAGCCGGAGCACGTTTCGCGCATCCCGGTCGATGTGCGGGCGCGGCTGCTGCCCAAGACGCTGTTCGGCGAGAAGTACGTCGACCTCGTCGCCCCTCCCGGCTCCACGGCGCGCCCCATCCGTGCCGGGGACGTCATCAGCCAGGACCGCACCACGGTCGGCATGGAGGTGCAGCAGTTGATGAACGACCTGCTGCCGCTGCTGCGGACGGTGAAGCCCGCCGAGCTCAACGCCACGCTCTCCGCGTTCGCCACCGCCCTGGAAGGCCGTGGCGACCGGATCGGCGACAACCTCGTACGCGTCGAGGACTACCTGAGCCGGCTGAACCCCCACATGCCGTCCATCAAGGAGAACATCTCCCGGTTCGCCGATGTGGCCGAGGTGTACGGGGACGCCGCGCCCGATCTGATGAAGATCCTGCGCAACACCGTCACCACCAGCCGCACCATCGTCGAGAAGCAGGACCAGCTGGCCGCCCTGTTCACCTCCACGGCGACCATGTCCCGCACCGCCGACGGCTTCCTCGACGACAACGGCGAACGGCTCATCACGCTGGGCCGTGTCTCCCGGCCCACGCTGGCCCTGTTCGCCCGGTACGCGCCGGAGTACCCGTGCCTCCTCAAGGGCCTGGTGAGGCAGGAAGAGGCGGCGGAAGAGACCTTCAGAGGCGGAAAGATGCGCATCACCCTGGAAATCGTCCGTCCCCGCCCGGGCTACGAGCCGGGCGAGGAGCCGCGCTACGCGGAGCGGTCGGGACCGAACTGCAGAGGGCTGCCGGGCCCCGGCGTCCCGGCCGGGCACACCAAGCTGGACGACGGCACGCGCGACGTGACGGCCGGCGGCCACCCGGTCGCACACCAGTCGTCCGCCACGGCGGCCGAGCAGCGGGCCGTGGGTTCGCTCGTCGCGCCCGTCATGGGCGTACCGGCCGACGAGGTGCCGGCGGTGGCCACGCTGCTGTTCGGGCCGATGGCCCGGGGCACGGCGGTGAGCGTCGCATGAGCCGTACGAAGAGCGCGCGGAGCACCGCGGCACCGCTGATCAAGTTCGGCCTCTTCGCAGTGGTGACGGTCCTCGCGACCACGCTGCTCGCGGCCACCATCGTGAGCATCTCCTTCACCCCGGAACACACCTACAAGGCCGTCTTCAGCGATGTGACCAGCCTGGAGGAGGGCGACGACATCCGGGTGGCGGGCGTGCGGGTCGGTGAGGTGGAGGAGATCGCCATCAAGGACCGGACGCTGGCGGAGGTCACCTTCACGGTCACCGAGGACCGGCCACTGCTCGCCGGCACCGGTGCGGTCATCCGGTACCGCAGCCTGGTCGGGCAGCGGTACATCGCGCTGACGGAAGGCGCGGGCGACGGCACCCGGCTGCCGCCCGGCGGGACGATCCCGTTGTCGCGCACCCAGCCCGCCCTCGACCTGAACGCGCTGCTGAACGGCTTCAAGCCGCTGTTCGCCGCGCTCAGCCCCAAGGACGTCAACCAGCTCGCCACCGAGATCGTCAAGACGCTCCAGGGCGAGGGCGGCACGGTCAACAGCCTCCTCGCGCACACCGCGTCCCTGACCACCACGCTCGCCGACCGGGACCAGCTGATCGGTTCGGTCATCGACAACCTCAACACGGTGCTGGCGACGCTCGACCAGCGCGGAGCCCGCTTCTCGGGGCTGATCGAGCAGCTCCAGCGGGTGATCTCGGGGCTGTCGGCCGACCGCAAGCCCATCGGGGAGTCGCTGGTGAACATCAACAACCTGACGGAGGCCACCTCCGGCCTCCTGGAGGACGCCCGGCCGCCGCTGAAGGCCGACATCGCCGAGCTGACCGAGCTGACCGGAACGCTGAACAAGAACGAGAAGACCGTGGAGGGCGTGCTGAAGCGGCTGCCGAACAAGCTCGAGAAGCTGACGAGGACCGCCTCGTACGGCTCCTGGTTCAACTTCTACCTCTGCGACTTCGACGGCCGGATCGTCCTGCCGAAGACCGAGGAAGTCATCACCCCCGAGCTCCACGTCGCCCGGGCGAGGTGCGCATGAAACCCCGTACGGAACCCCGCGTGAAACCCCGCATGATCCCCTTCCGCGACCGGAACCCGGTGACCATCGGGGCCATCGGCCTGACGACCCTCGCGCTGCTGACCGCCGCCGCGTTCAACGCCGACAGCCTGCCGCTGATCGGCGACGGCGACACGTACAGCGCGGCCTTCTCCGAGGCGGGCGGGCTCAAACCGGGCGACGAGGTGCGGATCGCCGGGGTGAAGGTCGGCAAGGTCGACGAGGTGGACCTGGACGGCGACCACGTCAAGGTGGTCTTCCGGGTCAAGGGCGATCCCGCGTTCGGTACGAGAACGGGAGCGGCGATCCGCATCAAGACGATCCTGGGCGCCAAGTACCTGTCGCTGGAGCCCAAGGGCCCGGGGCAGCTGAAGCCGGGCAGTGAGATACCGCTGAACCGGACGACACCCGCGTACGACGTCGTGACGGCCTTCAGCGACCTGACCACCACGACCGAGCAGGTCGACACCGAGCAGCTGGCGACGGCCCTGGACACCATCTCGACGACGTTCGAGGACTCCCCCGCCGAGGTGCGGGCCTCCATCCAGGGCCTGTCGAGGATCTCCCGTACGGTCGCCTCCCGCGACCAGGCGCTGCGGGAACTCCTCGCCCACGCCAAGGGGGTCAGCGGGGTGCTCGCCCAGCGGTCGGGCGAGTTCCAGGCGCTGGTCAAGGACGGCGACAAGCTGTTCACCGAGATCGCGAACCGGCGGGCGGCGATCCACGCGCTGCTCAAGAGCTCGGCGACGCTGGGGATCCAGCTGTCCGGCCTGGTCAAGGACAACAGCAAGGAGATCGGGCCGGCGCTCAAGGGCCTCAACCAGGTGGTGGCGATGCTCGAACGCAACCAGGCGAGCCTCGACCGCTCGATCAAGCTGATGGCCCCGTACGTCCGGGTCTTCACCAACACCCTCGGCAACGGCCGCTGGTTCGACAGCTACATCCAGAACATGGTCGCCGCCCCGGTGGTCCCGCGCACGGGAGGTACGTCATGAAGGCCGTGAAGGCCATGAAGGCCATGAACGTCGGGAAGGCCGTGAAGGCGGTGAAGGCCGTGGACGCCGGGAAGGCACGCCGGCTGATCGCCACCGCCGTCGCCCTCGCGGTCGTCGCCACGGGCGCCGTGGTGCTGTGGCCCGAGTCGGAGCCCGTCCGCGTCACCGCGTACTTCCCGCGTACGGTCGGCATCTACCCGGGTTCCGACGTGCGGGTGCTGGGGGTGCGGATCGGCGAGGTCAAGGAGATCACCCCGCAGGGGAAACGGGTCCGGGTGACGCTGGAGTACGACTCCGGGCGCGACGTCCCGGCGGACGCCAAGGCGGCCATCATCAACTCGTCCGTCGTCAGCGACCGTTACGTCCAGCTGCTGCCGGTGTACAAGGGCGGCGCGCGGATGCGCGACGGCGACGTCATCCCGGAGCACAGGACGGCCGTGCCGGTCGAGCTGGACCGGGTCTTCGACAGCCTGCACACCACGTCGGAGGCGCTCGGCCCGCGCGGCGCGAACGAGGACGGCTCGCTCTCCCGGCTGCTGGGCGTGAGCGCGGACAACCTCGAAGGGCAGGGGGAGAACCTGCACCGGACGGTGGAGGACCTGTCCCTGGCGGTGACGACGCTGTCCGACGGGCGGCAGGACCTGTTCGGGACGGTCCGCAACCTCCAGGTGTTCACGGCGGCGCTGGCCGCCGACGACAAGAGCGTCCGGGGGTTCAACGACAGCCTGGCGAAGGTGGCCGAGCAGCTCGCCGGGGAGCGCAAGGACCTGGCGGCCGCGCTGCGGCACCTGGGTGTGGCACTGGCGGACGTGGCCGAGTTCGTACGCACCAACAAGAAGTCACTGTCGTCGAACGTGAAGGGGCTCGCCGAGGTCACCAAGGTGCTGGTGACCCAGCGCGCCGCGCTGGCGGAGGTGCTGGAGGTGGCACCGACCGGGCTGTCGAACCTCCAGAACGCCTACAACCCGTCCTCCGGGACCCTCGACACCCGCAACAACCCCGACCAGCCGCAGGATCCGGCCTCGTTGCTGTGCTCGCTGCTCAGTACCACGGGTGAGGCGAAGGCGGCGGACTGCAAGGAGCTGAAGAAGCTGTTCGCTTCCCTTCCCGAGCTCGGGTCGCCACCGGCCGCGCCGGCCCCCGGGACCGGCCCGGTCGACCGGACGCTGGGCGGAATTCTGGAGGAGGACGCATGAGGGGCCTCCGTAGGACCGCGGTGGTGTGGTCGGCGGCCGGTTCGATCCTGGTGACGGGCTGCTCGGGCGGCGGCTTCGACGGGCTGTACGACGTCGGGCTGCCGGGCGGCGCGGCCGCCGACGGCAACGCGTACCGGGTGACGGTCGAGTTCCGGGACGTCCTGGACCTGGTGCCGCAGTCGGCGGTGAAGGTGAACAACGTGACCGTGGGCGCGGTCGAGAAGGTGGAGCTGGACGGCTGGCACGCGCGGGTGCGGCTGCGGATCGCCGACTCGGTGAAGCTGCCGGGCAACGCGGTCGCCGAGCTGCGGCAGACCAGCATGCTCGGTGAGAAGTACGTGGCGCTGTCGGCGCCCGTGGACGCGGCGCCGGCCGGGCGGCTGAAGGACGGGGCGCGTATCCCGCTGTCCCGCAGCGGCCGCAACCCGGAGATCGAGGAGGTGCTGTCCGCGCTGTCCGCCCTGCTCAACGGCGGCGGGGTCGCCCAGCTGAAGACGATCACCACGGAGCTGAACAAGGCCCTGGAGGGGCGGGAGAACCGGGTCAAGTCGCTGCTGGGCGAACTGGACACCTTCATCGGCGGGCTGGACTCGCAGCGTACGGAGATCGTCCGTGCCCTGAGCGGCATCGACCGGCTCTCCAAGCGGCTGGCGGCGGAGAAGAAGACGATCACGTCCGCCCTCGACACCGTACCGCCGGCGCTGAAGGTGCTGGCGGACCAGCGGCGCAAGCTGACGGCGATGCTGACGTCCCTGTCGGCGCTGAGCACGACCGGCACGAAGGTGATCAACGCGTCGCGCGCCGACGTGGTCGCCAATCTGCGCGCCCTGCGGCCGATCCTGGAACAGCTGAACAAGGCGGGCGACGATCTGCCGAACGCGCTGGAGCTGCTGACGACGTATCCGTTCCCGCGCAACGTGGTGGGCGCGATCAAGGGCGACTACGTCAACCTCAAGGTCACCGCCGACCTGGATCTGGCGAGCATCTACGGCAACCTCCGCGACGAGCCGGCGAAGCCCGGGGCCCCGGCGGTCCCCGGTCTGCCGGAGACGCCGGGGCTGCCGGAGGTGCCGGAGGTGCCCGTGCCGGAGGTTCCGGGGGCCCCAGGGGTCCCGGAGACCCCGGACGTCCCGGGCGTGCCGGAGCCGGCTCCGCTGCCGACGGCGCCTTCCCGGCCTGCGGACGACGGCGATCCGCTCTGCCCGCCGGTGTGCACGGTGGCGCACACGTCCGCCGGGGACCAGGACGGTTTCCCGCCCGGTGCCGATGCCGCCCTCGCGGAGCTGATGCTGAAGGGGATGCTGCTGTGATCACCCGTACGGTCAAGGCCCAGCTCCTCGCCTTCGCCACCGTGACCGCCGTGGGCGTGTCGTACGTCGGCGCCGAGTACACGGGGCTGGTCGACGCCCTGCTCGACCGCGGCTACACCGTCGAGGCCGACTTCGCCGACTCCGGGGGCGTCTTCAAGGGCGCCGAGGTCACCTATCGCGGGGTGCCGGTGGGCCGGGTCGGCGAGCTGCGGCTCACGGACGGCGACGGGGTGCGGGTGGTCCTGGACATCGAGGACGGGACACGCGTCCCGGCGGACACGCTGGCGGTGGTGGCGAACCGGTCGGCGGTCGGTGAGCAGTACGTCGACCTCCAGCCGCGCGGAGTCGGCGGCCCGTACCTGCGGGACGGCTCGACGATCCCCCGCCGCGACACCCGGGTCCCGCTGCCCGCGACGGATCTGATCGTCAGCCTGGACCGGCTGGTGAACTCCGTCGGCAAGGACGACCTCCGGATCACGGTGGACGAACTGGGGAAGGCCTTCGCGGGCACCGGCCCGGAGCTGAGCAGGCTGGTGGACTCGGGGAACCTGCTCGTCGAGTCGGCGTCCGACTCGCTCCCGCAGACCGTGTCGCTGATCGAGGACTCGCGCACGGTCCTCAAGACGCAGGCCGACAAGGGGTCGGCGATCACGTCCTTCTCGCGGGACCTGGCGGCGCTCACCGCCGAGCTGAAGTCGAGCGACGGCGACATCCGGCGGCTGATCGGCGCCGGGGCCCCGGCCGCCCAGGAGGTGAACTCGCTGCTGACGACCACCAGGCCCCACCTGCCCGTCCTGCTCGGCAACCTGATCAGCGGCGGCCAGATCACGGTGGCCCGGCTGCCCGGGGTGGAGCAGGCCCTGGTCACCTTCCCCGTGGTGGTGGCGGGCAGCTACACCGTGATCCCCGGCGACGGCACCACCCACTTCGGGCTGGTCGCCGGCCAGGACGACCCGCCGCCGTGCCGTCAGGGGTACGGGACGCAGCGCCGGGACCCGGCGGACACCTCCGACCGGCCGGCCAACACCGGCGCGCGCTGCACGGCCCCGCGCGGCGCCGCCACCTCCGTACGCGGCGCCCAGAACGCGCCCGGCCCCTCCGGGGGCTCCCGTTCCGGCAGGGGCGCCGACCCGGCCGCGTACATCACCCCGTACGACCCGGAGACCGGCACGACGGCCGGGCCGGACGGAAGGCTCGTCGAGATCGGCTCGACGGGCGGCGAACAGAGTGTGTTCGGAAAGGACTCGTGGCAATGGCTGCTCGTCGGACCGATGGCATGAAAGGCCTGCCGTTCGCCCGTGCGACACGGCGCCTGAGGGAGGCCGCCCGGCGCGGCAGGGCGATGCCCGCGGCGCTGGCCGTGGCGACCGCCGTGGTGACGGTCGTGTCCGGGTGGCTGAGCCTCCAGGTGTACGAGCAGCGCGCCGACGAGCAGCGGCGCCAGGACATCCTGGCCGCCGCCCGGCAGTCGGCGCTCAACTTCACCTCGCTCGACTACCGGCATTACGACCGGGACAGCGCGAACGTGCTGAAGGGCGCCACCGGGGACTTCAAGGAGCAGTTCGCGGCGCAGACCGCGGAGCTGACGAAGCTGGTGGCCGCGAACAAGTCGGTGTCCGAGGGCCAGGTGCTGGAGGCGGGCATCACGCGCGCCGACGAGCGCACCGCCCGCGTCCTGGTGGTCGCCGACAGCAGGGTCACCAACACCGCCGCCCCGCAGGGGCAGGCGCGTAACTACCGGCTCCAGCTCGATCTCGTGCACGAGGGCGGGCGCTGGCTGACGTCCGACGTCGAGTTCGTCGGCTGAAAGGACACACGTGATGGCGAACACGAGCCTTCGGGGCCGGGGCGGCGCGGGCTCCCCCGCCCGCCGCTCCCTGTCCGCGGCCGCCCGGGCGGCGGCCAAGCGCACCGAGCGCGCGGGAGAGCCGGTAAAGGGTGTGGTGGCGGGCCGCACCCTCCGCCCGGAGGACCCCCCTGCGGGGGCCGAGGCGCCGGAACCGGACTGGGAGGCCCCGGACTGGGAGGGGCCGGGCCGGCCGGACGCGGACGCGGACGTGGACCGGGACCGGACCCCGGACGCGGGCCGGGACCCGGAAGAGACGGACGACCCGGACGCGGACCGGGACCCGGAGGGAGCGGACGACCCGGACGCGGACGCGTCGCCCGCCCGCGCCGGCGCTCCCGGGCGGCGGCGTGGCGTGGTGTGCGCCGTGCTGGCGTTGCTGGTCGTGCTGGGGCTGGTCGCGGTGGCCGTGCTGGCGCTGGAGCACCGGGACGGGCGCGCCGCCGAGCGGGCGCGGGCCGAGGCGGCCGAGGCGGCGCGGAAGGCGGCGCCCGTCGTCCTGTCGTACGACCACCGGCACCTGGACCGGGACTTCGCGGCGGCCCGGGCGCACCTCACCGGCTCGTTCCGTGACGAGTACCGGCGGACGACCACCAGCGTGGTGGCGCCGACCGCCCGGAAGTACCGGGGCGTGGTCCGGGCGACGGTGGTGGCGCCGCCGGGCGGCGGTGAGCCGGCCGTGTCGGTGGTGTCGGCGTCGCCGGACCGGGCGGTCGTGCTGCTCTTCGTCAACCAGGTCACCACGAGCACCCAGGTGTCAGGGCCCCGCGTCGACCTGAACCGGGTGCGGATGACCCTCGCGCGCACCTCCGGCGGCTGGAAGGTGAGCGCCGTGGACGCGTTGTAGCAGCTTGTGGCGGTGTACAAGCCGCCGAGGCGCCTTTCGGGCCATCGCCCGGAAGGCGCCTTTTTTGTGGCCCGTTTTGCGGGCCACTCTTGACAGCCCTCCCCCACTCCAGGCAATCTTCCGTTAAGCAGAAACGAACTTCCGCAATACGGAAGGAGCGCCGAACCCCTCATGGGATACACGGACCAGCGCTTCAATGTGAACCTGTCGATCCTCTTCACCGAGCTCCCGCTCCTGGAGCGTCCCGCGGCTGCCGCCGCGGCGGGCTTCTCCGCGGTCGAGCTGTGGTGGCCGTGGATCGAGACGCCGACGCCCGACCAGAGCGAGCTCGACGCCCTCAAGAAGGCTCTGGACGACGCCGGCACCCAGCTGGTCGGCCTGAACTTCTACGCCGGGCAGCTGCCCGGCCCCGACCGCGGCGCCCTGTCCGTCCCCGGTGAGGAGTCGGACCGATTCCGCGCCAACATCGACGTGGCCGCGGACTTCGCCGCCTCCGTCGGCTGCAAGGCGCTCAACGCCCTGTACGGCAACCGTGTCGACGGTGTCGACCCGGCCGCCCAGGACGAGCTCGCCCTGGAGAACCTGGTCCTGGCGGCCCGCGCGGCCGACCGGATCGGCGCGATCCTCCTCATCGAGGCGCTGAACAAGCCGGAGTCGCCGCGCTACCCGCTGGTGAGCGCCCCGGCCGCGATCGAGGTCGTCGACAAGGTGAACGCGGCCACGGGTCTTGGCAACGCCAAGTTCCTGCTGGACCTGTACCACCTGTCGATGAACGGCGAGGACCTGCCCGAGGTCATCGAGAAGTACACCGCCAAGACCGGTCACGTCCAGATCGCCGACAACCCGGGCCGTGGCGCGCCGGGCACCGGCGACCTCGACCTCGCCGGCCTGCTCGACCGCCTGAAGAAGGCCGGTTACGAGGGCTGGGTCGGCCTGGAGTACAAGGCCGGCGACCGCCCGAGCGCCGAGAGCTTCGAGTGGCTTCCGCGGCCGCAGCGCGCGGCCAACTGACTTCACGTACAACAGCTTTGAGAGAGGTACCCTCATGAGCACGCTCCCCAAGATCGCGTGGATCGGTCTCGGCATCATGGGTTCGCCCATGTCCGAGAACCTGCTGAAGGCCGGCTACTCGGTCACCGGCTACACGCTGGAGCAGGACAAGCTGGACCGGCTGGCGAAGGCCGGCGGCACGGCCGCGAAGTCGATCGCCGAGGCGGTCGCCGACGCGGACGTGGTGATCACCATGGTTCCCGCGTCCCCGCAGGTCGAGGCCATCGCGTACGGCCCCGAGGGCATCCTCGAGAACGCCAAGCAGGGCGCCCTGCTGATCGACATGTCGTCGATCACCCCGCAGACCTCGGTGGACCTGGCCAAGAACGCCGCCGAGAAGGGCATCCGCGTCCTCGACGCCCCGGTGTCCGGTGGTGAGGCCGGCGCGATCGAGGCCGTCCTGTCCATCATGGTGGGCGGCGAGCAGGCGGACTTCGACGCGGCGCTGCCGATCCTCGAGGCGCTGGGCAAGACCATCGTCCTGTGCGGTCCGCACGGCTCCGGCCAGACGGTGAAGGCCGCCAACCAGCTGATCGTCGCCGTCAACATCCAGGCGTGCGCCGAGGCCGTGGTCTTCCTGGAGAAGTCCGGCGTGGACCTCAAGGCGGCGCTGGACGTCCTCAACGGCGGCCTGGCCGGCTCGACCGTCCTGACCCGCAAGAAGGACAACTTCCTGAACCGGGACTTCGCCCCCGGCTTCCGGATCGACCTGCACCACAAGGACATGGGCATCGTCACCGACGCCGCCCGCAATGTCGGTGCCGCGCTGCCGGTCGGCGCCGTGGTCGCCCAGCTGGTCGCCTCCCTGCGCGCGCAGGGTGACGGCGGCCTGGACCACTCCGCGCTGCTGCGCGCGGTCGAGCGCCTCTCCGGCTCGCAGGTCTGAGCCCTTCCGGCTCCCCAGATTTCCGGGCGGCGTCGTCGCTGACACCTGTCCTGTCGCGCCCAGGCGACGGCGCCGTCCGGAACACCACAGCTTCACTTTCAACAAACTGTTGACGTGAGCTCGGGGGCGTACTTACGCTCCTCGCACCGCCAGCAGCTCCCGTACGTATCGGAAGGTCACGATGTCGAAGCGCGTGCTTACGACCGAGTCCGGCGCCCCAGTCGCCGACAACCAGAACTCCGCCACCGCCGGCGTCGGTGGCCCGCTCCTCCTCCAGGACCAGCACCTGCTGGAGAAGCTCGCCCGCTTCAACCGTGAGCGCATCCCGGAGCGTGTGGTGCACGCCCGTGGTTCCGGTGCGTACGGCTACTTCGAGGTCACCGACGACGTCACCGCCTACACCAAGGCGAACTTCCTGGGTGAGGTCGGCAAGCGCACGGACCTGTTCATCCGCTTCTCGACCGTCGCCGACTCGCTGGGCGGCGCGGACGCGGTCCGCGACCCGCGCGGCTTCGCGGTGAAGTTCTACACCGAAGAGGGCAACTACGACCTCGTCGGCAACAACACCCCGGTGTTCTTCATCAAGGACCCGATCAAGTTCCCCGACTTCATCCACTCGCAGAAGCGCGACCCGTTCACGGGCAAGCAGGAGCCGGACAACGTCTGGGACTTCTGGGCGCACGCCCCCGAGGCGACGCACCAGATCACCTGGCTGATGGGCGACCGCGGCATCCCGGCCTCGTACCGCCACATGAACGGCTACGGCTCGCACACCTACCAGTGGACGAACGCCCAGGGTGAGGCCTTCTTCGTCAAGTACCACTTCAAGACGAACCAGGGCATCCGCTGCCTGTCGTCCGAGCAGGCCGCCGAGGTCGTCGGCAAGGACGCCAACTCGCACCAGACCGACCTGCTCCAGGCCATCGAGCGCGGTGTGAACCCCTCGTGGACCCTGTACGTGCAGATCATGCCGGCGCACGAGGCGGCGGACTACCGCTTCAACCCGTTCGACCTCACCAAGGTGTGGCCGCACGCCGACTACCCGCTGCAGCGCGTGGGCCGCATGGTCCTCGACCGCAACCCGGACAACGTCTTCGCCGAGGTCGAGCAGGCCGCGTTCTCGCCGAACAACTTCGTTCCCGGCATCGGCCCCTCCCCGGACAAGATGCTCCAGGGCCGCCTCTTCGCCTACGCGGACGCCCACCGCTACCGCCTCGGTGTCAACCACACCCAGCTGCCGGTGAACGCCCCCAAGGCGACCGTCGCCGACAACTACGGCCGCGACGGCTTCATGGCCACCCGCAACGGCTCGCGCCACGACAAGAACTACGAGCCCAACTCGTACTCCGGCCCGGCCCAGACCGACGCGGCGCTCTCCGCCCCGCTGGCCGTCGCCGGCTACACGGGCACCCACGCGGCCCCGCTCCACGTGAAGGACGACGACTTCTTCCAGGCGGGCGAGCTGTACCGCCTGATGTCGGAGGAGGAGAAGTCCCGCCTCGTCGCCAACATCGCCGGCGGCCTGTCCCAGGTCTCCCGCGAGGACGTCATCGAGAAGAACCTCGCCCACTTCCACGCCGCCGACCCGGACTACGGCAAGCGCGTCGAGGAAGCGGTCCGCGCGCTGCGCGAGGACTGACCCCTTCCGGCGACACCAGACCGCGTACGGCTTCCGACGGGAGGTCGGCAGCCGTACGCAGTCCGCACCGCGGGCCCGGATGAGGGGTGGCCAACGGTACGGACAGCGTGAGGACCGCGGCGGCGAGCGTGCCAGTGCGGTGGTAAGGAGCCCCGGCCCCCTTCTTGACCTGAAGGAAGGCCCGGCCGGAACTCCGTCGCCGCCGCCGCGGTCCCAGCGCCATCACCTCCCCCTGGACCCCCGTCCGGCGGCGCGAACGTCCTGTCGCGCCAGCCTCGTGCCGTCGGACGGCTACAACTTCACATCAACAGAAAAAGCCGGAGCGCGGAGTTGGGGTTTACGGTCCCCCAACTCCGCGCTCTTCGTTGTGCCGCTCAGGCGGGGGAACTCGCCGTTCTGCGCATGGGTTTCGCGCTCGTGCTGACCGCCGAAGAGATCACCGACCGGCTGACCTCAGCCGCCCCGGCCACCTCAGCGACAGAGGACGCGGAACGGGCAGACGTTGCCTGACGCGGCACTGGTGCCCGGGCCGGCCGGGGCTCCGAGGCGAGGGGACGCCGATCGCGTCGTTCCCCAACACGCGGCAATCCGGCGAACTCCCCACGCACCGTGGGTCCGCAGCGGTACGTTCACCATCCCCCACACCACTGCCGCTGCCACCGCCGCACCGAGGGGAAACCGTGAATCATCAGCCGCCCTCCGGCCACCATTCTCATCCGCCCCAGCCGGGTCAGTACGTCCCGTACCCGCCGCCGCCGCCGAGGAAGCGCCTCGGCACCGGCGCGATCGTCGCCATCACCCTGGGCAGCGTGTTCGCCGCCCTCATAGTCCTCGGCGCGCTCGTCGGCGGTAGCGAGGACACCGGGAGGAAGGACGTCACCTCCGTTGGCTCGCGCGAGCCGGACGCCAAGCCCGCCGAGAAGCCGGCAGCCCCGGAGAAGGCCGAGGAGAAACCGGTGGAGGTCACGGCGAAGAGGACGGCCTTCAGTCCGAGTGTCCTCCACGACGGTGGCACGTACACCAGCGTCTCGGTCACCGTCACCAATCGCGGCGGCAAGACCATCGACATCAACCCGCTGTACTTCAGCATCACTGACACCACGGGCAGCAAGCACACCGCCGAGTTGGGCGTGGACGAGCGGCAGATGGACACGGTCGACCTTGCACCCGGGGAGAAGATCACCGGCGTGATCACCGGTGAGGGAGCGTTCGCCCCGAAGTACGTGACGTACGTCGATGGCCTCCTCGGTGACGGTACGCGCGGCGACGTGTCCTGAACCGTGAGCATGGCGGACTTGTGCGGACGCGGTGGCGACGACGAGAAACCAGGACGCCCAGCACGGGCAAGCAGCCGGCCGACTGTCAGTGCCACGCCGTACCGTGAACCATGTCCCAACAGCACGCTGATGGCTGCTGCGTGCTGGTGCTACCGAAGCCCGCCCCACCGGAACAGCGCCCGGTGGGGCGGGACGCCCACCACGCCGGCTCGGCGCACCCGGACGCCGCGACCCGGCTGAACCACCGCGGCCTCCGCTGCCGCCGTGCTCGCCGCCGCCACAGGTGGAGCCGCCCGCGGCCGGGCGAGGGAGGCTCTCGCCGGGCTGGTGGGCCTGCTGGTCGGTGCCGGAGCGGTGGGGTCGGCCTGGACGATCACACGCGGCCACACGCGGCCGTAGCGCCGAGCGACCCGAAGTGTTCACCCTGACAGGCAAGTTCCACCCGGGCGCGTCGGAGCTGACCCTCGGCGTCTGCGAGTTCGCCGTGGCCGTCGAAAACCTCCCCAAGGGGGAGACCTTCCATCAGGTGGAGCTCTCGCACCGGGGCAGGGCCGAGCTGTCCGGCGAGGAGGCCGGGTCGGGCCGCTTGGGCGCGTCCCTCGGCGACCGCCACCGGCCGCCGGCACCAGGCGGGTCTCCGGCGGCCCGGCGGCCCGGTACTCACCCGGCCGCGCCCTCGCTAGCCGGAGGACGGGTCGATCAGTTTGTCCAGCGCCCTCCTGACCGCCTCGTACGCCGCTGCCGACATCTCGTCCGGTGCCTGCTGCTCCTGTCGTCGTGCCCAGTCCCGGGTGACCCGGATCCGGCGGAGCAGTTCGTCCGCATCCACAACCTCTGCCATGGGGGCCGGGTACCCCGATTCGGCGACCCTGCGCATGGATGTTGGTTACTCACGGTGGGTAGGACCATCACGGGACGTACATGAACCGCGTACCTGTCAAGAGCTCCGGGAAGGGGGGCCATGGCGTGGTATCCCGCTGCGACACGCATGGAGTTGCAGCCCGAGTCGGACGCCCAGCCGGCGATCCGGCCCACCCAGTTCATCCTGCACAGCATCGCCGCTCCCTGGACCGCCCGGCGGATGTACGAGTACTGGCGTGACTCGTCGAATTTGGAGAGTCACTTCGGGCTGGGGTACGAGGGCGACCTCGCGCAGTACATCGGCACCGAGACCCGCGCGGACGCCAACTACCAGGCCAACCGCCGCCCCGACGGCACCGGGGCGGTGTCCATCGAGACGGCGTCCAATCTCCAGCACACCGACCCCTGGACCGACAAGCAGGTCGAGAGGCTGATCCAGCTGGGGGTGTGGCTGCACCAGCGGCACGGCATCCCGCTGCGGATCTGCCGCAGCGCGTCCGATCCCGGCTACGGCTACCACCGGCTGCACGCCGCGTGGTCGAGCGGAGGGACGGCCTGCCCCGGTGACGCCCGGGTGCGGCAGTTCAAGAACGTCGTCTTCCCGGGGATCGTCGCCCGGGTGAACGGCCCGTCACAGGAGGACCCCATGCCGACCGTCATCAATGAGACCCAGGAGGGTGGCCCCGCCCTGGAGGCGGGCAAGTACAAGCAGTTGGCCATGGCCAACGACGCCGCGCTCCTCCAGGGGCCGTGCGCCTACTCCGCGACCGCGTACGCCACGGTCAAGGGCCAGGCCGGGACGCGCGTCACCATGCGTTTCCAGGACTACCACCTCACCACCAAGCACCGCTCCCTCGACCTCCCCATGGACGTCGGCACGATCGGCGCGAACGGGGTGCTGAACGTCGCCGTCACCCGCAACGGCGTCCTGGACGCCAATGAGGTGTTACGGGTCGAGATCCTGGCCGACCGCGCCGCCCGGGTCACCTGGCGGGTGCTGCGCGCACTGCGCTGGTCCACGTGACGGCACCCGAGGACGGGAAAGGCCCCCGTCCCGGGGATTCCGGGGCGGGGGCCGTTCGCCGTTCGGCTCAGACCAGGGGGCGGATCGCCGTCGGGGCGTGACCCGGCTCGGTGGCGAGCTCCTCGAACTCGGAGATGTCGCTGATGTCCATGGTCTTGCTCATCGAGATGTTGGTGACCCGCTCCAGGATCGCCTCGACGACGACCGGGACGCGGTACTCGGCGGCCAGCTTCTTGGCCTCCTCGAAGGCCGGCAGCAGCTGGTCCGGCTCGGTGACCCGGATGGCCTTGCAGCCCAGGCCCTCGGCGACCTTGACGTGGTCGACGCCGTAGACGCCCAGCTCCGGGGAGTTCTGGTTCTCGAACTCCAGGTTGACCTGGAAGTTGATGTCCAGGTTGATCTGCGCCTGACGGATCAGGCCCAGGTAGGCGTTGTTCACCAGGACGTGGACGTACGGGATGCGGTGCTGCGCACCGACCGCCAGCTCCTCGATCATGAACTGGAAGTCGTAGTCGCCCGACAGCGCGACGACCTGGGCCTCCGGGTCCGCGGTGGCGACACCGAGGGCGGCCGGGATGGTCCAGCCGAGCGGGCCCGCCTGGCCGCAGTTGATCCAGTGGCGCGGCTTGTAGACGTGCAGCATCTGCGCGCCGGCGATCTGGGAGAGGCCGATGGTGGTGACGTAGCGCGTCTCCGGGCCGAAGGCCTTGTTCATCTCCTCGTACACGCGCTGCGGCTTCATCGGCACGTTGTCGAAGTGCGTACGGCGGTGGAGGGTGGCCTTGCGCTCCTGGGTGGAGGCGACCCACTCGGAGCGATCGGGCAGCTTGCCCGCCGCCTTCAGCCCCTTGGCGACCTCGACGAAGAGCTCCAGGGCGGCCTTGGCGTCGGAGGCGATGCCGTAGTCCGGGGCGAAGATCTTGCCGATCTGGGTGGGCTCGATGTCGACGTGGACGAACTTGCGGCCCTTGGTGTAGACGTCGAGCTTGTAGCCGGTGTGGCGGTTGGCCCAGCGGTTGCCGATACCGAGGACGAAGTCCGACTCCAGGAAGTTCGCGTTGCCGTAGCGGTGCGAGGTCTGGACGCCGACCATGCCGGCGTTCAGCCCGTGGTCGTCGGGCAGGGTGCCCCAGCCCATGAGGGTCGGGATGACCGGGGTGTTGGTGATCTCGGCGAACTCGACCAGCAGTTCGGAGGCGTCGGCGCTGATGATGCCGCCGCCGGCGACGATGACCGGGCGCTCCGACTCCAGGAGGAATGAGATCGCCTTCTCGATCTGCGCGCGGGTCGCGGCCGGCTTGTAGACCGGGAGCGGCTCGTACGTCTCGGGGTCGAACTCGATCTCGGTGAGCTGGACGTCGATCGGCAGGTCGATGAGGACCGGGCCGGGACGGCCGGAGCGCATCAGGTGGAAGGCCTGCTGGAAGACGCCGGGGACCTGGGCGGCCTCCAGGACGGTCGTCGCGGCCTTGGTGACCGGCTTGGCGATCGACGCGATGTCGACGGCCTGGAAGTCCTCTTTGTGGATCACCGAGGTCGGGGCCTGGCCGGTGATGCACAGGATCGGGATCGAGTCACCGATGGCCGAGTACAGGCCGGTGATCATGTCGGTGCCGGCCGGGCCGGACGTGCCGATGCAGACGCCGATGTTGCCGGGGCTGGTGCGGGTGTAGCCCTCGGCCATGTGGGAGGCGCCCTCGACGTGGCGGGCGAGCGTGTGGTCGATCCCGCCGCCCTCCTTGAGGGCCCGGTAGAAGGGGTTGATCGCCGCGCCCGGCACACCGAACGCGTTGGTGACGCCTTCGCGCTTGAGGATCTCAACTGCCGCTCGGGCGGCGGTCATACGAGGCATTGGGTGCTCCTGCTTCGGCCAGCGGATTCGTGCTCTGTCGCGCCACCTGAGAGCTTCGATTCCGTAATGCGGAAGTGTAGTTCTGCTATATGGAAGTAATCTAGGGGGCAGAAGAGAAGCAGTCAAGGGATGGCCGAACTCCCTCCCCAAGTGGTCGCCCTTGGTGGACCATGGGTGACGGAATCGAAGGGGGTCATACGTGGGAGAGAACGTCCCGGTTCGCTGCCCGGCCTGCCGGCGTACGCACGGCTACGCGCCACCCGTCTACCCGTGCCCGTGCGGCGCCCCCGTCGTCCCTCCCCTGCTCAAAGGCGCACCTCCCGAGCCGATCACCCACCGCACCTGGACCGACGAGTGGGTGACCGTCCGCTGCACGGCGTGCGGGCGCCAGGACCAGTGGCCGCAGCCCGAGCTGGGCTGCCCGTGCGGCACGGTGCTGCGCGTCCCGGTACGGCCGGTGACCGCCGCGCCGACGCAGCCCCCGGCCGGATCCGGCCCGGCGGGCCCGCCTCCCAGTGCGACCGCCTCCACGACCGGGGTCTCGACGGTGCCCGCCCACATCCCGCTGCCGCGCACCGCCGCCGTACCGCGCCCCTCCTTCCGGCCGGTGACCATCCGCACCGCGCGGGACGCGGTCACCACCGCCGCGCTCTACCTCCGCTGGCTCGGCTTCCGTGACGTCGTCCAGCCCGAGGAGCGCTCCGGAGCCGGTTCCGGCTTCGGCGTCGACCTGCGCGGCCCCGGCCTGGTCGCCCAGGTGGACCCGACCACCCGGCCCACGTCGCTGCGGGCCGTCGAGTGCCTGTGGCTGACCGGCCTCGCGGCATCGGCGACGAGCGTGTCGTTCTCCCTGGCCGGATACGAGGACAGGGCACGCGTCCGCGCGGACCGGCTCCGGCTGCCGCTGTTCGTCATGGACCTCACCGGCACCCCCCAGCCCCTCAACGGCGCCGCCGACGAGCTCGTCGCCCGGGGCGCGTGACCGCACGGCCGGCGCGCCGCCGACGTGATGGCGCTCGTCGCGCTGTACCGGTGCGGTGCCGCGGCGGCGGGACGGCGCCCCCGGGCGGCCCGGCGGCTCACCACCGCGGGGCCCGGGCGGTGACGTACTGCGTGAGCGCCCTCCCCCGTGGCTTCGCATGGGTACCCCCCACCGGGCAGTTCATCGCCCGGATCCCGCCCCGGTCGCCCTTGCCGACCCCGGCCGCCGACAGCCCGCGCGCCGGCTCCTCCACCGCGGCGCCGAATGCCGCGTACCTCCATCGGCGGCCGGACGGCACGTCGACGAGCGCCTCCCCATCGGGGGGACGGGCCACCCGCCCGCGGCAGGTTCGCACCTCTCATGTCGCCGAGCAGGGGCGCTGCTCGTCCGGTGGGCGTAGCAGGGCTCGGGGCTCAGGCGAGGTCCCCCTCGGCGTACTCCGCCGCCGAGCCCGCCGCCGTACGCTCACGCAGCTCGATCCGGCGGATCTTCCCCGACACGGTCTTCGGCAGTTCGGCGAACTCGATGCGGCGGATGCGCTTGTACGGAGCGAGGACCGCGCGCGAGTGCGCGAACAGGGTCTTCGCCGTCTCCGGTCCCGGTTCCCAGCCGTCGGCGAGGACGATGTACGCCTTGGGCACCGCGAGCCGGAGGGGGTCGGGCGCCGGGACGACCGCCGCCTCCGCCACCGCCTCGTGCTCCAGCAGCGCGCTTTCCAGCTCGAAGGGCGAGATTTTGTAGTCCGAGGCCTTGAAAACGTCGTCACGGCGCCCGATGTACGACAGATAGCCCTGTTCGTCCCGTTCGGCGATGTCCCCCGTGCGGTAGTACCCGTCGGCCATCGCCTCGGCCGTACGCTCCGGATCGCCGTGGTAGCCGGTCATCACGCCCACCGGGACGGTGGACAGATCGACCGCGATCTCCCCCTCCGACGCGCCCGGCTTCCCCGTCACCGGGTCGAGCAGTTCGATGCGGAAGCCGGGGCTCGGCCGGCCCATGGAGCCCGCCTTCAACAGCTGACCGGGGCTGTTGGAGACCTGGACGGCCGTCTCGGTCTGCCCGAAGCCGTCCCGGACGGTCACGCCCCATGCGCGCCGTACGGCCTCGATGACCTCGGGGTTCAGCGGCTCACCGGCGGCGACGGCCTCTCTGGGCGGCGTGCGCAGCGCGGACAGGTCCGCCTGGATGAGCATCCGCCACACGGTCGGCGGGGCGCAGAAGCTGGTGACGCCGTTGCGGTCCATCTCGGCCATCAGACGGGCAGCGTCGAAGCGGGTGTAGTTGTGGATGAAGACGGTCGCCTCGGCGTTCCAGGGCGCGAAGAGGTTGGACCAGGCGTGCTTGGCCCAGCCGGGCGAGGAGATGTTGAGGTGGACGTCGCCCGGCCTGAGGCCGATCCAGTACATCGTCGACAAGTGGCCGATGGGGTACGAGGCGTGGGTGTGCTCGACGAGCTTGGGGCGAGCGGTGGTGCCGGAGGTGAAGTACAGCATCAGCGGGTCGTCGGCGCGGGTGTCGCCGTGGGGTACGAAGGGTTCGCACGCCGCGTAGGCGTCCTCGTACGCGATCCAGTGCGGGACGCGCGCCCCGACGGCGATGGGGGTGTAGTTCCCGGGGACGCCTTCGAACTTGCCGGTGTCCTCGTCGCGCACGATCACATGCCGCGCCCGGCCGCGCTCGATGCGGTCGGCGAGGTCGGCGGCACCGAGCAGGGGTGTCGCGGGGACGACGACGGCCCGCAGCTTCATGGCGGCCAGGGCGGTCTCCCACAACTCGACCTGGTTGCCGAGCATGACGACGATCCGGTCCCCGGGCCGTACGCCCAGCCCGCGCAGCCAGTTCGCGACCCGGTCGGAGCGGCTGCGCATCTCGGCGAAGCTCATGCGCGCCTCGCTGCCGTCCTCCTCGACGATGTGCAGCGCGGTCGCCTCGTTGTCCTCGGCGATGACGTCGAACCAGTCCAGCGCCCAGTTGAAACGGTCCGGCCGGGGCCAGGCGAACCCCTCGTACGCCGCCTCGTAGTCCTCCCGGTGCCGCAGCAGGAAGTCCCGGGCCTCCCGGAACTCCTGTGTCGCGCCCCTGTGCGCCATGCGTCCTCCTCGTCGCGGAACCCGTCACCGGCATCGTGTAATCGGTGACCCAGGTGTCACTACCCCGGAACGGGGGTGAAGGAGCGGTGCCGTGCCCGAGCCGGTGGAAGCCCTGGGGATACGCACGGCCCTGCTGCGCCCGCGCCGTCGCGGTGATGTCGGCGGCCGGCGGACGGGACCGTTGCCGTGACGTACCGGCACGAGTGGCCGGGCCTCTTGGCGTACCGGCGGTGCAGGCATGCCAGGAGCGTGTTGCGGCGACCGACGCGTGACCGTCGCGTGGCTGTCGGCCGGTCGCGGGCCTGTCGCCGCGTCTCGCGGGTGCATAGGGTGTGGTCATGGTGTCCATGGACCGTGTACTGACTTTCGCCGCCATGTCCGTACTCGTGATCGTGATTCCGGGCCCGAGCGTGCTGTTCGTGATCGGGCGCGCCCTCGCGCACGGCCGCCGTACCGCGCTGGCGACGGTGTTCGGCAATGTGCTGGGCTCGTACGTCCTGGTGGTGGCCGTGGCGCTGGGGGTCGGGGCGGTGGTCGAACGGTCGGCGGCCGTGTTCATGGCGGTGAAGCTGGCGGGCGCGGCGTATCTGGTCTTCCTCGGAGTGCAGGCGTTCCGGCACCGCAAGGAGATGAGGGCGGCCCTGCTGAACACGCCTCCGCCCGCCACGTCGCGGGGCGATCTCCGCACACTGATGGACGGTGTCGTCGTGGGCGTCACGAACCCGAAGGGCATCGTCTTCTTCGCTGCGGTGCTGCCCCAGTTCGTCGACCACACGGCCGGCGAGGTGGCCGTGCAGATGCTGCTGCTCGGCCTGGTCCCCATCTGCATCGGCCTGGTCACCGACACCCTGTGGGGCCTGGGCGCGGCGGCCGCCCGCGGCTGGTTCGCCCGCTCGGACCGCCGCCTGTCGATGGTGGGCGGAGCGGGCGGCTTCGCGATGATCGGCCTGGGCGTGACGGTGGCGGCGACGGGGCGCGCGGACTAGTGACCTGAGTCGGAGATTCATCGTTGGTTCGGTATGAGTCCTCCGGGTCCGAAGATTCCGCCGCTGTCGGTGGCGAACAGGATGGTGGTTCCGGCCCGGACACAGTCGTGACTTCGCCGTTCTGGAACACCGGGCATCATCGGCAGGATTGGCAGGGCAGCTGAGTTCAGAAAGTTCCTGACCAAGCTCGACAAGGTAGTACCGGACGGCTTGGACGTGCACGTGATCCTGGACAACTACGCGACCCACAAGACACCCGGCATCAAGAAGTGGCTGCTGGCCCGTCCACGGTTCCACCTGCACTTCACGCCAACCAGCGCGTCCTGGCTGAACGTGGTCGAGCGGTGGTTCGCCGAACTCACGCAGAAGAACCTCAAACGCGGAGTCCACCGCTCCGTCCAAGCCCTCGGACGCGACATCCGCGGCTGGCTCGCCGACGGGAACGACCACCCCAGACCCTTCGTCTGGACGAAGCCGCCGACGAGATCCTCGACCAAGTCGCCGCATACTGCCGACGAATCTCCGACTCAGGCCACTAGGACCTGCCGGCGGATCATGCCGTGGCCGCGGCTGTCGAGGCCCAACTGACCTCCTTAGAATCGCGGCGTGTCGAATACCACGGCTGGATCACCGTCAGGGAGACAGCAACTGATGACGATGACATCCGACTGAGGCAGGTCGTCGATGAACTCAGGCTTTGCATCGCCCCGATGGCCAGTCCCTACCTTCTTGATCTCAGGTGGATGAACGGCGAGCCGTTCATCCACCTGGGAGGCCATTCCAATCACCGCTCGTCGCCAGATGTCGTCGGTCTGTTCGAGCACGTGGCAAAGATTGCTCCCGGCTCCTACGGCCTTCTGCATATTCGCGATGACGAGGACCCGACCCAAGGGCGAGGTACGTGTACTCAGAGTCGCCCGGGGCACGGTCACGCAGCACACGGAGGCGCTGCTGTCCCCGTGCATGCCGACGCTGGAAAACCCCTTCACTGATTATTGACCTTCAAAGGGGGGGGTGGTGTCGTAGAGCTGACGTTTCGTGATCCTGCGGTATGCCGACGTGGTCAGTGGAAACGGTGACGGGCAGTCAGCGACAGGTCGTTCAGCATGGGGTCCTGGTGTCAGTCGTCTCCTGACGACATCGGGTCTTCCCCGGAGCCCGAGTATGGCGGTGGACTCAGCGCCAGTCGTCAATCACGTAGGCGTCAGGGTGGCTGTAGCCAGGTTCGTTGGGCTTGTGCATGGTCACGCCTTGCAGCCAGGTACGGAAACCGCGGTCGACCATGCGCCGGTAGGCATCTTGGCGGGCCAGGTTCATTCCGGCGTCCAGTTGCCCCAGTCCCTTCTCGGTGGCCAACTGCTCGCACGCATTCAGCAGTCGTTCGAATCGGTCCGCGGCGTCCGGGCCAGGGCGTACGGCGCCGAATTTGACGAAGCACACGTCCTCACCGGCCTCCGACCCCGCTCCGCAGTGGCAGACAGCCAGACCGTCGAGGCCGGAGTCGGCGGCCTCGAGGAGGATGGTGTCACCGAGCCCCTGCGCCTGTGTGGCCATGATCTCGCGCTCCAAGCTCAGCCCCTCGTACACGGCCCCCGTCAGTGCGCGACTGAGGCTCAGTGCATCGGGCCGCTCAGCGGCGGTCAGCTCGCCGTACAGAACTCGGCCAGGGGCTGCGGCACTGACGGCGACCTGCTTCTTCATGATGGCTGTAAGGAATCGGGGCCAGAAACCGTACCGGCGGTAGAGCTCGAGGTGCTTGGGACTGTGCGAAAAGGTGAACAAGCCGAGGTGGCGGTTCTCCCAGGTGTCGAAGCAGGCCATGACCGGTTCCATGAGGAGCCTGCCGATGCCCTGGTCCCACAGATCCGGACGTACGGTCAGCGGGCCGAAGAACCCGACGCTGCCCCAGTTGGCGGCGAAGTTCGATCCGACGACCTCACCCTCGACGGTCGCTGCGAAGGCCGCGTGTGGATCTGCCGCCCAGCGGGTGCGGACATAGTCGGCGGTCCCGAAGAACGTCTCCGGCTCAGGGGCCCCGAGGAAGGTCCCGAAGGCGACCCTGAAGATTTCGTCGGCCCGATCCAGGTCCGGCTCAACCAGCGGGCGGACGGACACCGAGTCGACGACACTCGTTCGCTTCGCTGCAGGCATGATCGCTCTCCTTTCCCCCCAGTTCCATCGCACCACGGACGTGCGCCGCGGGCGAGGTGACAGGTTCGGCGGTACCTCAAGGATCGAGCGGCCGCGTTCCCTGACGACCGGGCGGCCGTCTACCTGGCGATCGACGACCCGCTGGGGCCCCGGTCCGCCGGGGGGCCTCCGAGGAGCTGGAGGAGCGCCGATGGTGCCTGCTCTACCGTCTCGCCCCCATGGTTATCACCGCCGTCGACAAGTTCGCCCAGCGAACTATTGGGATCCGCCATGGCTACTTGACCTTGAATGCGCGACGCCGTCATCGTGGCCGGCGTCGGAGGCCGGTGCCGGTGCCGGTGAGGCAGCCGTCGAGGACGTCGTGGCGGTACTGGAGCCGGCGGAGGCCGCGTCGGACGGCAGTGATCAAGTCATCGGGGTCGGCGAAGGCACGATCGGCCACGGTGGTGCGTCGCAGGACGGACCAGATGCCCTCGACCGTTCCAGGAGGAGCTTTTGCGCCCATCGGGCCGGGCGTCCGGGCAGGGCCGGTAGATCAGCCGCGAGGACTCGCCGGCCTTGTAGCAGGCCAGGGCGGCCACCGATAAGCGGCGGCGGGAGCGGCCCCGCACGCGGACCACGGGGGTATGACCGCGGCGGGACCAGGTGCGGTGGTCGGCGGCGTCATCGAGAATCCGCCTTCGTCCTCGAAGACGAGCCATGCGTCGAGCGCCGCCACGGTCCTTCCCCCTGCGGCCAGGTCTCCTTCATCCAGCTGGCCATCACGTTCTCGTCCCGCTCGACCGACCGCCGGGCGGGGACCTGGCAGCTCCAGCCGTGCCGCTTGAGAAGGGCGGCCACCCCTTGCACGGTGTAGCTCCTGCGAAAGCGGCGCAACCGCAATGCTCGCGGAAAGCACGCCGTTCGTCGGTCAGCCCGCCCCCTTGCGCATGCCTCATGCAGTCGGGGCATACCACAGGGGTCACGAGACATCAGCCCCTACGACACCACGCGTTGAAGGTCAGTAGGTTCTGTCCGGCGGATCACGGCCGGAGCCCTATGGTGTCCACCGGATCATGGACGGAGCCAAGCTCGCCCCTCTCGCCCGGACCAAGAGGGCTGGCCTGCCTGCGAGCGTGCCCCACTCCTGAACGTGGGACGATCGGCTTCGTGACGAGCGTGAACGGTGACTTCGAACTGTCCATGGACGAACTGCGAGTCGTAGCGCGCTATGTCGCCGAGACAGCGCAGGAAGTTCTCCCGGTGTTCGAGGGCGCCAACCCCGGTGACACCCGACCGCGGGCGGCCATCGATGCGGCATGGGAGTTCGTCAATGGTGCGCCCAGGACCAAGCTTCAGCGCGTCACGTCGATGGACGCTCACCGAGCGGCGAAGGAGACTGCCACCGAAACTGCACGTCTCGCTGCGCAAGCCGCCGGCGATGCTGCATCTGCCGCTTACCTGCACCCGATCGCGAAGGCTCACCAGGTGGGTCACATCCTGCGCGCCGCTGCGAATGTGGCACGCATCGCCGAAATCGACGCAGGCGAGGATCCCGGTGCCGGGAACAGGGCGATCGAAAAGGCCCGCGAACGAGCCACACCAGTCCTGATCGACATCCTCCAGCGGTATCCTCTCGCGCCCAGCGGCAAGAGCCGCGCTGCGCAGCTCATGGCTGCTCTGGACGCCTCCCTCCGTGGGTCCCCACCAGCGGGGACTGCACGCACAGGTGGCTAGGCTCTGGTCGTGACAGATCTGGTGACTGCCGGGGACCCTCGTCGTTGGCATGTCCATGGGGCGAGGAGATCTCACCAACGCAGAATGGGCCCGACTGAAGCCGCAACCGCACGGGGTGCCGTGGAGGGATCTGCCTGCACGATCCGCCGGACAGGCCTTAGACCGTACCGAACCGCACCTCGCACGCCTTCTGCGGGAGCAGCACCGTCATCGTCCGCTCGGCCTCCTCTGCCACAGCGGCGCGCTGCTCGCGGGTGAGCGTCCCGAACGGCTGCACCGTCACCGTCACGCCGCCGTTCGTCTCCTCCGGCCGCCAGATCCCGGCGAGGAACCCGTCGACGAGGAAGGTGCGGTACGCCTGGTTGCCCTTCCAGGTGCGGTCCTTGTACTCCTTCGGTACGACACGGGTACGGTCGGCGTGCGAGAGCAGCAGGTTGTCGAACTCGGGCAGGAAGCGCGGCGGTGCCGGGGTGCCGGAGTCGGGGCGGGGTGCGTCGGGCAGGTCGAAGAGTTCGACGCCGTACTCGTCCTGGAAGGTCAGCAGCCGTGGCCGCAGCCGTTCGAAGGCGTCGCGCAACCGGGTCAGGCCCGACCAGGTCTGCATGTCCTTGACGGAGGCCGGCCCGAAGGCGGCGAGGTAGCGCAGGACGGCCTCCTCCGGGGCCGCCGGCTCGGCGGATCTTCCGAGCCACGCCTCGGCGGTGGTGAGGGCCACCTGGCCGCTGCGCCCCCACAGGCCGCGCGGGGTGACCTTGGACCAGCGGCAGCAGGCAGCGCGCGGCGACGGTCAGGGCGAGCGGATCGGCGTCCGGCCACTCTTTGAGCAGCGCCTCGCGGATCTCCTTCGGCGTACGGGGGCGCTCCTCCACCAGGTCGCGGCTGATCGCCGTGAGCCGCTCCAGGTCGACGCCGGCCAGCCCCTTGCGGAACACCGTGACCTCCCGGTCGCGCGCGGCCTGGACGAGCGGCCGCAGGGCGAGGACGTCGTCGGCGGTGTGCGTGTGGATGGTGGACCGCATGGTGACGATGCGCGCCACCTCGCGGCCCTCCATCAGCGCGGACAGTTCCTCGGGGCGGAAGCCCGCGAGGCGGGCGGCGAGGGCGTAGTAGGGCGGCTTGGTGTTCTGGGCCTGGAGGCCGACGAGGTGCTCCACGGCGTGTTTCGCCGGCATGGGGGTACGACGCAGCAGGAGTTGCCGTGCCAGGGTGGCGCGGTTGAGAGCGCGGGCGGACAGAACGGGCTTGTTCCGGGAGACCATGCTCGGCACGCTACGCACCCTTGAGGACAGCTGCTGTCCTTAACACGTTTCTGATCCCTCCATGCCTGCGCAAACCGGGACGTATATGGTTCCATCCGGGAGGTGAGACCCGTATGACCCTGCCCTCGAAGAAGCCGAACTGGCGCCGGCGCTCCACGGCCCCCGCGTCCGCCCACGTATCCGCCGCCGATCCCGCCCCGTCACCCGAACGGGGCAGCGTGGTGCAGGCCTCGCTCTACCGGGACGGTCGCAAGGTCTCCTCCCCCGGCACGCTCGCGGAGACCTTCCGCCAGCTCCGTGACGAGCCGGACGGCATGGCCTGGATAGGGCTGCACCGCCCCTCGGAGGCGGAACTCCTCTCCCTGGCCGCCGAGTTCGACCTCCACGAGCTGGCCGTCGAGGACGCCATGGAGGCCCACCAGCGCCCGAAGCTGGAGCGGTACGGCGACACCCTCTTCGTCGTGCTGCGGGCCGCCCGGTACCTCGACGCCCAGGAGGAGGTCGACTTCGGCGAACTGCACGTCTTCCTCGGCACGGACTTCCTCATCACGGTCCGCCACGGCGCCGCCCCGGACCTCTCCGCCGTACGCCGCCGCATGGAGGAGACCCCGGAACTCCTGGCCCTGGGGCCGGAAGCGGTGCTGTACGCCATCCTCGACGCCGTCGTCGACGGGTACGCCCCGGTGGTGACGGGCGTCCAGAACGACATCGACGAGATCGAGACCGAGGTCTTCCGGGGCGACCCGGAAGTCTCCCGCCGGATCTACGAGCTCTCCCGCGAGATGGTCGAGTTCCAGCGCGCCACCCGCCCCCTGGTCGGCATGCTCCACAACCTGATGGCCGGCTTCGCCAAATACGGCACGGACGAGGAACTCCAGCGCCACCTGCGGGACGTCGCCGATCACGTCACCCACACCAGCGAACGCGTGGACGGCTTCCGCCAGGCCCTCACCGAAATCCTCACGGTCAACGCCACCCTGGTCACCCAGCAGCAGAACGCGGAGATGCGGGCGCTGGCGGAGGCGGGCTTCGAGCAGAACGAGGAGATCAAGAAGATCTCGTCGTGGGCGGCCATTCTCTTTGCACCCACGTTGGTGGGAACGATCTACGGAATGAACTTCGACCACATGCCGGAGCTGCACTGGGTCTACGGCTACCCGTTCGCGATCCTGCTGATGGCAGCGGTGTGCACGAGCCTGTACTTCATCTTCAAGCGGCGGGACTGGCTGTAGCCGGCACGCCATATGCACTGATGATGAGCCGCGGTTCCGGGAGGGAACAGCTGCGTGCGGCTCGGCTCAGCGGCTGGGATCCATCACGCCCACTCCAGGCCCAGCTCCCGCAGCGCAACCAGCCGCTCCGCGCTGAGCTTGTGATAGAGGGTGCTTCTGGTGCCCTCGGTCACCGGTCCGGGCCACCGGAGTCCGGCGCGGTGCTCGCCCGGACCTCGGCAACGAGGTCCCTGGCCATGGCGTAGAACTGCTGGACGTGGACGCCGATCTTCCAGGTCGTGTTCAGGGCCCGCTCCATCTCCGTGAAGATCTCCTTGCCCTTGCCTGCCAGGTCGGCCACAGCTGCGAGCCGGGAGAAGACTTTCGCTCCCTGCTTTTGCGAGTTCGGGGACTGGGCCGCCCGGTCGCGGGCGATCCGCGGCTTGCCGGGCGGGGAAGTCCGCCGTGAGGATCGGGAGCGGGGGCGGGGGTTCTGGTCGTCGCGCATGCCCAGAGAACGATGTCCGGCCCGGACGCGCAACGGCCATGAACTGCGCTCGACCCGCCGTCTGCGGCTCCCCTCCTGCCGTCGGCCCGTGGTGAGATCGCCTCGTACGCCTTCCCCTTCATGCTGCGGGGCGTCCCCTGCCCGCCGCCCCCGGGGCGCGGGCCTCCGGGCCGGCCCGGGCAGGGCGCCCTGACCGCCCTTTGACCGCCTTGTGAACCACGGCCGCGGTCGGCTTCGGCTGGATCACGCTCCGCAAGTCCGGCGCGGAGGAGCCGTCCATCG